>NZ_JAUBRO010000015.1:0-140361 GCF_036701945.1 Microcoleus sp. MON1_C1
AAGTAGAGAAAGCACTGCGTATCAGTGAAGAAAAAGAACACCAAAAAGCTCTTGCCTTAGAGCATTTTGTCAAAGAACTGCAAGACACACAACTCCAGCTAGTTCAAAGTGAAAAAATGTCGAGTCTCGGTCAATTAGTTGCAGGTGTCGCTCATGAAATTAACAATCCGGTTAACTTTATTTACGGCAATATCTCCTATGCGAAAGATTATATTAAAGAACTCATCTATGTATTGAATCTCTACCAACGGCATTACCCGCAACCCGAAGCAGAAATTCTCCAGGCAATAGAAGATGGAGAGTTGTCATTTATCATGGACGATTTGCCAAAGTTGCTTTCTTCCTTGCAGTTAGGCATCGAACGCATTCGTATGATTGTGGAGTCTCTACGAAATTTTTCGCGGTTGGATGAAACCGAAATCAAATCAGTAGATATTCACGAAGGTATTAATAGCACCTTGATGATATTGCAGCACCGCCTCAAGGCTAAGTCAGATCGTCCTGCTATTAACGTGATTAAAGAGTATAGTCCATTGCCACTTGTGACCTGTTATGCAGGTCAGCTTAATCAGGTGTTTATGAACCTTTTAGCGAATGCTATAGATGCTTTGGAAGAGCGGGGAAGTAGAGAAGAGGGTAGAGTTTTTTACCCGCAGATTTTGATTCGTACTGAAGTCATACCGGGTAGTTCGCAGGAGAACATTAGCACGGGTTCAGGCATTCGGATAACAATTGCCGATAATGGCGCTGGCATGACCGAGAAAGTTCGTGCTAAACTTTTCACTCCCTTTTTTACTACTAAACCAATCGGAAAAGGTACAGGCATGGGATTGTCAATCAGCAAAAAAATTCTGCTAGAAAAACACTGCGCTCAATTGGATTGTATTTCTACGCCAGACCAGGGAACGCAGTTTATTATTGAGATGCCGACTATCTGTATAGGACCCCATCTCGCGGTAGCTATGGCCTAGAAAGCTCATCTGGCAATTCATCATATAGCGGTTTTCAGTTGCATGAGAACCGGGTAATTGCTAATTGCTAAGTAATCAGAATTCTGACAGACTTTTTTGGCGCCTATCCCCACCCCTTCAGGGGTGGTGATAGGCACTGCGGATGAAAGCCGCATTCTTCTAACTTAATTGTGTTGGTTTTTAATATATTTTTTAACAATCTCTTCCAAGCCTTTACCAACTGTGCCGTAAAAATACAGCAAATTCCATGTATGTGTAGTACACTGCATTCAGTAGATAAGCGGCTCAAATCACACTTTATTCGATCGAGTTTCGTAAAAAAATAGTTAAAGCCTATGAACCCGGTGATACATCAATTAGAACGCTGCTGAATTGTTGAGCGCGTAAATACAAGATTAACACATCCTGATAGCTCGTTTGACAGGAAAAACTTTTTGTTATTCTACATCACGCAACAAGTTGCTCAGACATTCCCTTCGACTATTAATTCACTATCTAAAGTTTGCTCATCTTCCGATGCCATATCAAAATCAAAGAAATTATTTGCATCGTATGCGATCGCCGGCGTTGCTTAGTGATACCCTAATTCAGCAACGCCTTTTTTGTAATACCATCTGCTCAACGATCTTCGCTTCGCTGCAAATGTCGCCCAACTTCCTGATGACATACGTGCCAAAAATACAGGGCTAAATTCAGAAGAGCTAATAATTTAGTGCCATCTTCTAACATCGCGTGTACTCCTTGACTTTGCAAGTTTAACATATCCTCAAACCGAGAGATAGCGAACAATAGAAAGGCTGCGACTAATGGCAGGTAAGGAGTGGTTTTCATGTATCGCCAAAACTTGACTCCGTAAAGGAAAACAGCACTACCATAACACAAATAAATTAATTTCTTAGATATTCCCAACCGAGAAATAATCAAAGTCATCCGAAACCTGTCATCCAGGAAAAAGACTCCGAGTAGTAAAGCACTAAAAAATAAGAAGATTGCCGCTCGACTGCGCGGATTTTTCTGGCGCAGCACTCCGAAAGTAAATGCACAAATTGCGACTGGGGTACACCAGAGGATTTCGGAAACTCCGGTTAGAATACCTTCGTAAGGGAACCAGAAATTAAAAGGATCGCTAAACAGGCGTTCAACTCCGTCTCCCTGATTGTTGAGTTTTGCGTATACGCTCAGCCAGCCCAAAATCAGAACAGTCAGAATGTTAAAAGCCGCTAAAAACCGTACACGAAAAAAGTGTTTTTTGAAAAGTTCTAAAGAATTTGACAGCTTGGGAATTTGATCGAATAAATGCAGATGCTTCATAAAAAATGTCTCTAATCAATAGGGAACGTTACTTATTCACGGGTAGCCAAACCACAAATGTAGTGCCACGCTCCGTTGGGTATAATAAATTAGTTTCTGCTGAGGGCAGCCATTCAGGATTGACTGGGGAAAATACTTCTATTTCTCCTTGCATTTGGCGGACTAAATCCCGGGCGATCGCCAAACCCAATCCTGTCCCAGGAATTTCGGTCTGTGCTTTTTCTCCCCGGTAGTGCCGCTCAAATAAATGCTCTAAATCCTGGGGGGGAATGCCGGAACCAGTGTCGCTGACTGCAACTGCTATGGCAGGCAGTTGGCTGTATCCGGCCCGATCGCCATCCGCTGCTTTGTACCTTACTTTAATATAAATTTGGCGGCCGGCAGGGGTATATTTCAAAGCATTGTCAATTAAATTGCTCAAAACCTCGCGCAAAGCTCGATCGTTCGCCCAGACTGGTGGCAAATCCGCCGGAATGTCGGCTACCAATTTCAGATTCCTTTCAGATGCGATCGCTTCTGCGGAAATTAACAGCGGTTTTAAGACTTCTGCCACAAAACAGGATTCCTGCAAATTGCCAGCAGGTAACAGCGACAGAGGAGAATGCCGGATTGATTCCACATTGGACATTGCTTTTTCTGAAGTACCCGATCGCAGTTTTAGATGTGCTTCGCCGGTGTCAACGGTTCGATCGAACTGGCCGAGCAACTCTTGCAGCCGATCGCTCTCTCGGACAATACTAAAAGCCACATTGCGGTTTTTGTCTTCCGGTACCAGCCGCCGCGTTAACAGCTTGCCAAAAGTTCGCAACGCTGTCAGCGGACTTTTGAACTGGTGCAGCAAATTGTGCATCGTGTCGTAAACCTGAGCCTGGATTTGCCGACTCGTACCCAATTCCTGCTGCATCCACTGCGATCGCTGGTCTAAAATGCAGGCTAGGGCTAAGGTGCGAGCAATTTGTTGTATCTGAGCCTCCTCTCGCTCGTTCCAAGGCCTGTCTTGCCGACCGCTGACTAGAAGTCCCATTACAGCTCCCTCGTGTATCAGAGGCGTCACAATTTGCCTGCGCTGCTGCCACACATTCTCCGGGCCTTGACACTGATGGGAACTGCGCTCCTCACCCGGAAGTCGCTCGGGTGCGATCGCCTCTACCGTTGATTCTTCTGTCACAATAGGCGGCGCCAGCAGTCGCGGTACCGGTTTGACTGTCGAGCTTTCGGAAGATTGCAACCTCAACCCCTGATTTTCTTCCGATTCGGCTGAGGTTTCTGGGTAAACCGCGATCGGCACCAACTTTGCTTCGCTGCCTTCTACCAACTCTTGTGTCAGGTATACCGCGCTGAATTTCGCTCCCAAACTAACGGCGATGGCCACCTGCGAGCGGCAAAGTTTGACAAATTCTGAACTGGCTGGCATTAACATGAGCGCCACATTAAGATATCTAACGGAATTCTAAGTAAATTACAAACGATCGGCTACCGATTACTGATGAGAGACTTTTAGATTTCAGGTTTCTTCCCTTTGATAGGAGCCACCTATGTTGAAGGCATGGGGTTTTCATGAACCAAAATTGCCCCGCATCCGGGTCCGCGTAGTTTCCACCGATCCCCAAGCTTGGCTCTTGCCGGAAGTTGCGGCCCACCATACCACAACCGCTACACTTTTGTCGCTCGGCAGGAATGTTAAGATTATGTCGATATATTAAAAACAGTTGAAATTTTGAGCTAGAACGGATATACTGGCCTCGGATTTGGTAGCTATCATTACAACCTGTCTGCTCATACTGTCTGCTCACAGAGGAGGTAAAGAAATTGGCCAGGAGACGCAAACGCAAGAGTCGCCGCCGACAAGAAGGACGCAGAATTTTAGAGTGTGTGCCTCAATATAGCATCGAGAGCGGCGAAGATAAACCCGTAACAGCGGCTCGCAAGTTCATCCATGCAGAAGGCATTGCTCCCCCAGCTTTGCTGTTAGTCAAGCGTAACGAGCATACCACTGACAGATACTTCTGGGCTGAAAAAGGTTTATTTGGAGCCCAATACGTAGAAGAGAACCATTTCTTGTTTCCCAGCTTAAAGGTGATGTTGGAAGCTACCACAGAAAAAATTCCTGTGGTGTCAGCCAGCCGCGCATAGCTCAAAATGTTTAGCTCAAAACATTGACAGCAATGTTTTTCTAAGTCTTTTAACAAAAGCGCGAGAGTTCTCATTGTCTGGAGAGTGCCAACTGAAATTTATGCGAAAAGTCCTTAGGAATTAGGGTATAAGGAGCCATCGCAAAAGGCTCGATCGCAGCCCAAGGGCGATCGCCACAATTGGCACTTTCACGATAATGGTTTTTTTTTACTGTTTGGTCGATCGAACAAGTGGATCAAAAAAACAGCCAACGAGAGAGCCGCTCTTGTTGAGTCATCGGTTTGTCAGCTCGAAGTCTAACTACGGCATCTAGCATATCAAAAAACGTTCCGCGTCAAACTTTTAATCGAGCGGTTTCAAATCTAAAGCTTTTTGCATGGCTGCTAGTTCATCGCGGTGAGCTCTGACAGTAACAAAGCTCTTGGTTTGGCTTCCAGACTCAGCAACTGATTCGAGTTTGAGGGAGACTTGCTCAGAGCGTCCAGCTTTTTTCCAGTAAAATACCCCCGCCAGCGGGGACAGCAGTACCAAAGCTAGGAAAATTTGACCCTGTTGGGGAACTAGCATCCCCAAAACCAGCCCCAAGCACAGAGCGCCGCCTGCACTCAGCAGAGTTAGAAAAATAGCTAGAAACCAACTCGGCCGCACAAAACCCTCAAACGTGACTTTATAGTTGGGGGCATCGACGGCTGCAACTCGGTAAGCTCTATCGGCAAAATACTGTTGTAAGTCGGCTAACAGTAACTCTTGGGCGCTCTCGGAAGCCAGCTTGACTTGTTCGATTCGATCTTTGACTGAAGCCTTGATGAAGAAAAACAAGCCAACAGCCAGCAGTAGCGTTAGCACAAATGTTGAAGGAAGAACAGCAGTATCCATCGGTAGAAGTTTGTGTAATTGAAATTCTCTACTATTACTTTACAGAACTTGACATACGAAAGCGATCGAGGACTTACGCAGACACTTTGTTATCAAAATTCGCAGAAAGCTTTGTAGCAAGGGGTTTTGCTCTCCATCACCCAATTCCCATATCTCCCCATCGTCGCTAATTCTC
The DNA here is from genome assembly GCF_036701945.1 of Microcoleus sp. MON1_C1. Classification (NCBI taxonomy): domain Bacteria; kingdom Bacillati; phylum Cyanobacteriota; class Cyanophyceae; order Oscillatoriales; family Microcoleaceae; genus Microcoleus; species Microcoleus sp. MON1_C1. The sequence continues at coordinate 5,467 of NZ_JAUBRO010000015.1, forward strand.
AAGTGACAATGCGTAAGTCCTGACGTAGTGTAACGGCTTTAATCGCTGTGCGGCGGGCGATCGAGCAAAGCGAAGGCAATCGGGCAAATCGCTTTGCAAGTAGCGCCAGCTTCTCTTGGGTTTAGGCATCCGATTCAAACTCGGTTAACCCGTCTGACCAGTTTCTAAGGCGCGGGAACGACGATCTGAGGCGCCGTTTCCCTGACCGATGTACTCATGCCAGAGACGAGCTAGGTCTTGAGCTTGGTGCCGCCACTCAGGGAGGATTTGATACATCCGGCGGGGGCGGCCGCGTCCTTCTACTTTTTTCCAGTAACCGGTGATTACGCCTTCATCTTCGAGGAATTTCAGAGCGCTGTAGAGAACGGTATCAGAAAGTCGGTAGATGGGGAATTCCCTCTCTAGTTGGCCAATCAGTTCTGTACCGTAGGAATCTCCGCGCAATAACACGGAGAGAATGTAGCACACAGCTAATTCCTTGTTTAGATAAACAGGAGGGGGGTCTTGAAAAAATTGATAGATATGTTCAAACTTCATCTGTCTTGTCCGCTGGAAACTCTCGTGATACCGTCAGGTTAACGGGAGAGGAAAGCGGGGCGGGAGATGCCGCTTCCTAAGGATTAAGTGGACATCGGGGAAACAGAGGTGCAGTATTTCCCCAGTGAATGTTGATGGCCCCAAAGGCTTGTCCTGCACTTCGGTAATGTTTGCCTGCCCCTTTGTTGAGGAGCACTGCCGTAACTAGCGCAATTTTTTCCTCTTCCAATCTATCGCAGCGACTATTGTCAAGTGTGCGATCGCCTGCAAGAGTTGGCAGTTACTTTGGAAGTTAGTGTTTTAACTGAATTTGCCGTTGATATTTGCGCTTTAGCTTGGCTTCAAACCGAACTCAGGCCTAACATGGCGCGCAGTGTAAAAGTTAGAAAGACAAAAGTCGCTACAATCGAACTAATCAGGGCGATCGCAGTTGCCGGTCGATCGAGCAGGGGTTTGAGTCGCTCGAACAGGAAAAAGAAAATTCCCAGACATATCGTGATGAAAAAGCGCGGGTAACGAGAGACGTTATTAATAAAATCTTGCATGAGCTTGGTGGGGTAAAGTGTCACAGCACCATCTTTGACTGGTAACACTTGTGAGCGAGTTAGACAATTTTGGCACAGCCGAAGCTAAATCTGCCGATCGGGCGATCGGGCATTTTTGCCGCCGAGGCTGACATATATAATTCTAACGAAAACTTTTCGCCGATGGCTCCGGCACTGTCTGTTTAATGCCACGCGACCTCCGGTAAGAACTTCAGAAGTATTTCTATTGAGTTCTAGTTGTGATAAATATTATAGGGCCGTTATTTCTAGATAAATGTCTGCTGCCGCAACTTCTTTCGTCTTGCCACGTCCCTTTCTGAAATGGGCAGGAGGCAAAACTAGGTTGATTGGACAATATCAACCTTATTTTCCTGAAAAGTTCACAACTTACTACGAGCCTTTTTTGGGTGGCGGAGCTGTATTTTTTTACTTAGCACAGCAGCACCCTGGTTTGCAAGCTGTTTTAACAGATATTAATCCTGAGTTGATTAATGCTTATCGCTGTGTCAGGGATAAAGTTGAGGAGCTGATTCTACTTTTAGAGGAGCACCAGTTAGAACATACCAAGGACAATAAAGATTATTATTACTGGGTGCGATCGCGCTCCTACAAAACAGATACAGAAAAAGCAGCACGCCTAATTTACCTAAATAAAACTTGTTACAACGGCCTCTACAGAGAAAACTCAAAAGGTGAATTTAATGTTCCCATAGGTCGATACAAAAATCCTAACATTTGTCAAGCTGATTTACTGCGCTCGGTCTCATCTTTACTCGCGCCCGCTCAAATAGAAGTCAGAAAATTCGAGGAAATTTTGGATTTTGCTACAAGCAGCGAAGACTTTGTTTATTTTGACCCGCCTTATTATCCAATCAGTGCTACCAGTAACTTCACGACTTACAGCCGCGATAATTTCAAAGAATCGGAACAGCTTAAACTGAGAGATATTTTTGCAGAACTTGCAGAACGGGGCGTGAAAGTTCTGCTGTCTAATTCTAACTGCGATTTTATTAAAAAAATCTACAGCGATACTCAACTTTTTCCAAAGAAGTCTCTACCAAAACTCATTGAAATATCAGCCTCAAGGGGAATTAATTCTAATAGTCTCAAACGCGGAAAAATCCAGGAATTATTAATACGTTCATTTTAAATCTTACTTAAGCCAAGTCTCTAATTAAGCAGATTTTGTATGAGCAATACGTGGTTGCCACACTCGGCATAGTTTTGTAATTCCTGTTACAGATATTTGTTAGCCCAGGTAATAAAACCTTCGAGCTTGTGAACTGCCAACAGATTTGGATTCTCAGGAATTTGTTTTTTAAACCAGTCGATCGAACCTTGCCTCATACCGTCACCGCCCACTATAACAATAGTTGGCACCCGATAACAATTTTTAATATTTAAATTGAGGTAAGGATACTTCTCGTCTACTGAACGTTTGTCTTCTTGCCACTTGCACTCAACAATTAGACCCAGAGGAAACAAACCGGAACCCACAATATAAAAATCGACATTTATTTCAGTTTCATAGATGCTAGACCCGATATAAACCTGTTTAGCATATCGCTTGGGATTTTCAGTAGAGATTAAGAGCCAATCTCGCTTGCGCTTTTTCGGCAACTGGGGGCATATTTCGAGATATCCGTGGCCTCTCAACGTACCTTCTACAGTTGTTTCTAAAACAAAACCAGTTTTATTGGCTCTAAAACCCCTATTCATTTTGTTTGCTCCTGAATATAATCTGAATTAAGCCGATCGCACTTGAATCACCCCTCGGTCAAAAACCCGTTTGTCAGTACCGATAGAACTGACAAACATCCGGTCATCATAGACATCAAACGTCGCAAAACTCAGGCGGCTAGCAGAATACTCCGTCCACTCAGAACGCCCCACGGGACGAGTGCCCGCGCCGGCACCGCAAATTAAATAAGTCGTACCGTTAATCGAGCGAGTGCGTTCGTAACTGTGTTCGTGTCCGTTGATATAAAGCTGCACGCCGTACTTTTGAAACAAAGGCGCCAAACTCTTAATAAAAGATTGATTCGATCCGTAGACGCCAGAGGAATAAATCGGGTGGTGACCGAACACAACTTTCCAAGGTGCCGTGCTCTGACTCAACTCTTTTTCCAGCCAAACAAGCTGATTTTCCCAGTCAGCATTGTGATTGGTATCTAAAGCAAAAAACTGTACCGGATCGCGGCGAAAAGTATAGTAGCGACCTTGCATATTAAAACCAGCATATTTAACTTGCTGGTCGCCGTTACCAGTGCGGATGTCGTGATTTCCCAGACAAGCATAAAATTTTACGTTTTGCTGCAATAACGGCTGATAAGGCTTCTCGAAAACAGCATTAATTTTTTCAAATTCGCCGTTATTGTAGATATTGTCGCCGGCGAGAACAGCAACATTAAAAGGGTTTTCCCGGTGATATTGCGCCATCGCCTCAGCCACAGCATACTGACCTTCAGCGCCGGTACCGGTGTCGGCCACCGAAATAAAGCGTAAAATAGGCGGTGAGGCCGGCAATGGGACGCTCGCCCTTTCTGCTTCAACGTTAGAAGGCACAGCAGCCTTGGCGTCTGTACCCCAGGCAGTCCGAAGCTGAAACATTTTCCAGACTCCGGCCAAACCTAAGCTGCTGAGACTGCCTAAAATTAGAAAGTGACGGCGTTTGATGCTCATTTTGATTCAGTTACAACTAATGAAATGATAAATTAAGGTTGAGATGGCTCAACTAAAAATTTATCGCTTTTAGATATATTTGCAACGCCCCAAGGCAGAGAAAATGTCAGAAGAACAACTAAACCAGTCAACTCCAGAACCGTCTCAATCTCCGACACCGCAGGTTGATTCGGCTGCAAAGTCTGCCCCCACTGGCAGCAAAACTCAAAATGCCAGCAGCGCGGTTCCCAAAAATCAGAGAATCAAAGCTTTGATTGCGTCGATTGGGAATTTGGGAAAAAAAGGCAAAAAATTACCAGCCGAACCCCCGTTGCAGCCCCAAAAGCCGATCGCGCCCACCGCTTTTGACTCAGCAACAGTAACTCCTCCCGCTGTTGCTGCGGAAGTTAACAGCGTGCCACCAAAAGTTGCTGTAAAATTTGATAAAAAGCCTGTATCCCAACGCAGGGAAGGGAGCTTTTTAGAGAACGCCGGTGTACTTTGGCAAAGTATTGTGCGGTTAGTGCGATCGCTACTGCCACCATCTACGAACCAGAAGCTGTCCGATCCAATTTTAAACGCCGGCATAGCAGCAATTCTGATCGTTGTAGTCGGTTTAACTTTCAATAGTTTGTCGGCAAAACCGCCGGAGAAACTAGCAAAAATGCCTGTCGCAGCAGCGCCGCAATCGCCGCCAACCTTTGACGATTTTGTGGGGCCGGGAACGCCGAAATCCCCCGAGGCGATCGCACCGTCTAAGCCAATCTCTGCTAAATTCAAAAGCAAGTTGCCCGATTTAGTGGCTCCGGAAAAACCGCAACCAGTAGAAATTATCCCACCGCCACCGCTGACGCCCGAACAGTCTCTGATTGCTGGGATTCAAAATCAAGTTACTGACATTAAGAATCGACTGGGCGGCAGTTTAGTTGAGTCTGTTCAAGCTAATTTTTCCAGCAGCATTTTGACAGTAAAAGTCGCTGAAGATTGGTACAAACTCAGCGAAGTTGAGCAAAATCAACTAGCAACGAAGATGTGGAAGGAGGCTAACTCACTCGATTTCAGCAAGTTAGAAATTGCGAATATGCAAGGCAAGTTAATAGCTAGAAGTCCGGTTGTTGGTTCGGAAATGATTATTTTAGATAGAGGGATTAATTAGAATTTAAAGAGTCTGTATCTGTACACCATCTTACCAGACTTACAGTCCAAGACGCAGAACCTAATTATGTAGCGTGTTCCCTGCGTACCTTACGGCTGTTGATTTGTTTGAGCAATATCGAACTTTTCCCACCTCCGACAGAAGGCTAGCATTAAATCATATGATGTCAGCGGTCACGACCACAATTAAATAGGTTTGTAGTGAGGACTGAAGTCCTCATACAACTACTAGGAATGAAGTTCTCACTAGAAACCTTAGAACGCTTATTTACCCTTTTAACTCAAGTCGAACAAGTAGAAATTGAATATCCCAGCAGCGACGGAAACCCGAGGGCTGAAAGCGGCATCACGCGCGATTACATGACTTACAGTGTAGAAGCTGTCAAGCTTTACTTCCAAGAACGTTCTAATTTTTACCTGTGAGCTAATTCTTTCATTTATTATGGACAAGAGAACAACCAAGCGGTTGTTGCTCCGGATATTTATGTGGTGTTTGGAGTTGCAAACCACAAAAGGGATAATTATAAAGTTTGGGAAGAAGGCGGAATTACTCCCGATTTTGTGTTATAAATTACTTCGGAAACAACTCAGACGAAAGACCAAGAAAGTAAACCGGAAATTTATCGGGCTGTGGGAGTTAGGGAATATTTTCAGTACGATCCGTCTGGAGATTATCTGAATCCGATTTTACAGGGAGTACGTTGGATAAACAATCAGTACGAGCCGATTGCAGCCAACAATATTGCTTTCGATACGCTGTGGTTGTTCAGTGAAGTGCTGGGACGGGAATTGCATATAATTTCAGGAGAATTGAGGTTTAGAGTTCCTGAAACGGGTGAGTTTTTGAAGACTCACAAGGAAGAAAACCTGGGACGACTGGCGGCGGAGTCAACATTGCGCCAGCTCGTAACTCAACTTTTAAATTCTGGAATGAGTCTGGAACAGGTAGCGCAAATGATGAATTTATCGACCGTGGAAGTGAGACGATTGGTAGGGGAAAATTTTTGATCGATCGCACTTTTCCCAGATATCAAGGATAGTGCGATCGAAGTATAACAAAAAATCGGAACAGTCAACAGTCAACAGTCAACTATTAACTAATGACTAGAGAGGCTTATTAGTAGGTTTAAAACCCTGCTTTTGAAAATAGGTTCTAAATACCTCGTGAGCAATTGGTGCCGCCGCTACAGCACCATATCCGCCGCCTTCAACTATAACTGCGATCGCAACTTCAGGTTTGTCAGCAGGAGCAAAACCCACATACATAGAATTGTCAGGATGACCGGGCATTTCCACCGTTCCAGTTTTGCCCGCACTTAAAGGAATAGTACCGTCATTCAAGCCGCGGCCTGTACCTTTTTTCACCACCTCAATCAATCCTTGTTTAATGACATTTAAAGTTGCCGGCTTAATACCTGTTGAAATTTTTTGAGTAACAGGCGTATTGGTTTGAGAAGCCAACAAATGTGGCTGCACTCGCCAACCACCGTTGGCAATAGTTGACACCATCACTGCCAATTCTAGGGGAGTACAAAGTACCAAACCTTGACCGATCGCCATTGTTACTGTATCGCCCACATACCAATCTTCCCCATACATTTTCTGTTTCTCTGCTGGTATCGGAACTTGACCGTGATTGGCGGAGTCCAACCCCAAAAGCTCTAAATTAATAGTACCGCCAATGCCCATTTTCTTAGCCCATTTCGCCATTTCTTCCGGTCCGGCTTCCATGCCTACTTGATAGAAAAACGTATTGCTGCTGTAGGCCAAAGCATCGCGAAAACCGATAACGCCGTAACCGGCGCCGTGTTCGTTAAAGGAAATTCCGCCGATGTTAATTGAAGAAGAACTTACCAAAGTAGAGTCAGGAGAAAACTTGCCCGACTCCATCCCGGCTACAGAAGTTACAATCTTAAAAGTGCTACCGACTGGATAGCCTTGGACGGCCCGATTTAAAAACGGTTTTTCTGGCCCTTGCAGCCGATCCCATTCTTTTTGAGTTACCTTGCGGGTGAAAATATTGGGATCAAATGTCGGCCAACTAGCCATTGTTAAAAGAGCGCCGGTTTTCACGTCGATCGCCACAACTGCACCCAGGCGATCGCCCAAAGCTTTTTCCGCAGTTTTCTGCATATCTAAATCTAAAGTTAGCTGCACCGGTTTGCCGGGAATAGGCTCTTTTACACCTAAATCTTGGATTTCCTCGCCCTTAGCATTCACCTCGATTAAACGGTTTCCCCAAACGCCCTCTAAAGTTGAATTGGCTAATTTTTCAACTCCCATTTGACCGACGAGCATCCCCATCGGATATGCAGGATTAGCTTTTAATTGCTCTAAACTAGCTTCGCCTACGTATCCCAAAAGGTGAGCTGCTAATTGCTGGTGGGGATTGTCTCGGCTCGATTCTACGCGAATTTCAACTCCCCGCAAAGCATTAGTTTGTTCTCCCAAAGCGACGAAAGTACCGACATCGATATCTTTACTAATTCGCACTGGTAGGGCTGATTTGTAGCCAACGGCATCGATTTTTTTGATAATTTCGGCCGCGGGAAGTTTGACGATCGGGCCGAGTGTAGCGGCGATCTCTTGCCACTCCTGGGCCGATCGCTCTTTTGGCCACACATAGACCGATCGAGATACGCGGTTGGCCGCAAAAATTTGGCCGCTGCGGTCTAAAATTTGACCGCGAGTCGCTGGGACTGAAACAGGGCGAATGCGGTTATTTTCCGCCCGCTGTCGGTTGTAGGCTCCCTGTACCAGTTGCAGTTCGGCTAGACGAAATATTGGTAGCGTCACCAAGGTAGTGACGAACAGCATAAAAATCATAACTTGGAGCGAGCGGCTGCGTTGCCGTGCAGGATTGTCCAAGCCATTTTTGTCTAATCGGATTTTAGAGTTAAAAGAAAAATCGCCAGCCATATTAATTAATCTGCTCTTTTTATTCAACTAACAGGTTGATACGGTTCCCATCCGGATGATTTGGCAGATGATACAGGGATTATAACTTCTAACTCTTTAGTAACAGACATAAATTCTGTCGATTGGCAGACGAATCAGCCGGATTGTGTGATTAGCGTAGATGTTAAATATCAGGTTTTTGTGACAATTCAACTGTTAAGGAGGTAAGAGCGCTGTGGAACCGATCGATTTTTTGATTGCTTGGCTCGTGACGGGCAGCAGCTTGCTGCTAATTTCTCAACTGCCGATCGGCGTAGAAATTGACAGCACACCGAAAGCAGTAATTTCCGCGGCGGTTTTGGGAATTTTGAATGTTTTAATTTTGCCAATTCTGAAAGCAGTTTTTTTCGTGCCGAACCTACTAACGCTGGGATTGCTTTCCGGCCTGTTTGCTTTTGTAATGAATGTGATTGTTTTTGCCTCGGCTGCGAAGTTAGTTGAAGGATTTAGCTTGCGGATGGGTCTTTGGAGCGCGGTACTGGGGGCGATCGCCTTGGCTGTAGTTAGCAGCTTTATCAACGGCGCACTAATGTAGCAACTTCCCCTGAAAAAGGGCGATTGAAATCCCTCGATATTTCACACCCTTGCCTTGCGAGTTTAGTTTGTCTAGAACCGATTTCAATCGCCGAATATTTCTTCTCGCTTCTTCCTTCAATCGGTTACATCCGTTACATTGGTTAAATCCGTTAAACAATCCGTTGCCGAACTTACTTCCCTATCAGCGACTTATAGGCGGTCACCTTAAGATCGATCCCAGTAATATCTGTCCCCACAACAACAGCCACCGCTCCTAAATCCAAGGCTTTTTTAGCCATTTCCGGCCCCGATATTCCGCCTTCGCAGATAACGGGAACCTTAAGCTTTTCTACCATTTCCGCAAGCAAATCAAATCCCGGCGGCGAAAAATTTTCCGTTTGGGCAGTATAGCCAAAAAGAGTAGTTGCTACAGTATCTGCACCCGCTTCGGTTGCCGCGATCGCAGCTTCTATTGTATCTACATCTGCCATCACTAATTTGCCCAATTCACTGTGAATTCGCCCGATTAATGTCTTTAAGTCTTCGCCACCAGCAGGACGGTTTCTCAGAGTAGCATCCACGGCAATAATATCAGCTCCAGAAGCCGCGATCGCCCGCGCGTCTTCAAACCGAGGAGTAATGTAAATCTCGCATCCCGGCAATTGCTGCTTCCAAATCCCAATTATGGGAGCGGATATCTGTTTTCGCACCGCTGCAATGTGAGCCGGAGTGTCAATCCGCACGCCCGAGGCACCTCGATTGATGGCGGTTCGAGCCATTGCCGCAATTACGATCGGATCGTGCAGCGGCGAATCAGCAGGTGCTTGACAAGAAACAATTAATCCTGTAGGAATTTGACAATTAATCATGGGGAATGGGGAATGGGGAATGGGGTATGGGGTATGGGGCATCGGGCATCGGGCATAGGACTTTTTTTGTAATTTATTCCCTGTGCCCTATTGAACTCAAATAAGCATTAAGTTTTGGTAGTAGTTAATCGACAATTCGTTTAAATTTGCTTACTTCTTCGCTGGTGATAAGTTGTCTAGCATAGGCTAATCTTAACCAGTTTACTGTTTCGTACAAAGAGCCTCTTGCAATTTTTACAAAACGCCGATTATCTTGGTCATTATAACGACCTCTTCCTTCAGCAATATTAGCACAGACACTATCCGCAGACCGAACTATCTGTTTGCCCATCGTATCTTTTGTGAAGTAATCCCATTTTTTAACAATCTCCCAAATCTGATTCGCCAAACTTTCCGCCAACTTATAAACCTCTAATTCCTCAAAATCAGGTCTTCCCATAATTACCTCAAAAACTAATTATATTAAATGCCCAATGCCCCATGCCCCATGCCCAATGCCCCATGCCCCATGCCCCATGCCCAATGCCCAATGCCCAATGCCCCATGCCCAATGCCCCATGCCCCATGCCCCATGCCCAATGCCCCATGCCCAATGCCCAATGCCCCATCCCCAATTACCCATTACCAATCCCGGTCATTAAAGAAATAATTTTGTCCAGCAATTGCTCAGGGTGAATCGGTTTAGCCAAACACTCGTTAGCTCCCGCAGTCAGGAGAGATATCTGATCGGGCGGAATTTCATTAGCGCTTAAAGCTAGAATCTTGATATTTTCAGTAGCGCGTTTTTGGCGCAGTTGGTGAATTATTTCGCAGCCATTCATACCGGGCAAACGCATATCGACAATCACAGCATTGGGCTGCAAAAGTTCAATTTGTTCCACCGCCGCCGAACCTTCAATCATCCACACCACTTGCAGTCCTGCGGCTGTCAGGATATCGCAAATCAGCATGGCAGTTTCTTCATCTTCTTCCACGAGTACGAGGCTGCCCCGCGAGGAATAATGCAGCGGTAAAGATGAATTAGATTTTTCATAGGTGAATTTTGTGGATTCATCTTTGGTTGTAGTTTGGATGGGTATAAAAACGGTAAAAGTAGAGCCGACATCAACTTTAGAGTTGACTTCGATCGCGCCGCCGTGAAGATCTACTAACTGTTTAGTTAAGGCCAATCCCAGACCGGTGCCGCCGTATTCCCGGCGGTAGGGGGAATCCAACTGCTGGAATTTTTGAAACAAAAGCGATCGCTGATTTTCGGGAATTCCAATGCCAGTATCTTTGATTTGAAAAACAGCGGTACTGCCAGCAGGTGTAGTACCGGGCTGCCGCACGGCCGGCGTTCGATTTTTATCTTCTGTCACCCAAACTCGCAGAATGACTCGCCCCCCTTTGGGAGTAAACTTAATCGCATTTCCTAAAAGATTGAAGAGAATTTGTCTCAAGCGGCGCGGGTCAGCGATGAAGCGATCGCACTCTTGTTTTATCCGCTGTTCTTGCACGAGTTCCACCCCTTTAGCCGCAGCTTTTTCTTTGAGAGCGTGCAGGCTCTGAGAAGCTAATTTAGAAAGTGAAAATTCACTAATTTTTAATACTGCTTTTCCCGCTTCTACTTGCGATAAATCTAAAATATCGTTAATTAATTCTAATAAGTGGTCGCCGCTGTCTCGGATAGTTTGCAGGTACTGCCGCTGCTTTTGCAGCGGCACTTCTTTACTGCCAACTTTGCCGTAAGACCACCGCAGCAGCGTGTCGGAAATGCCGATGACGCAGGTGAGGGGAGTCCGCAATTCGTGGCTCATAGCTGCCAAAAATTCGCTCTTGGCGAGGCTGGCAGACTGGGCGGCGACCAGTGCATCGCGCAGTTCTCGCGTGCGCTCTATTACGCGCTGTTCTGAGGTGCGCTTTTGCTGCTGGACTTGTGCATAAAGTTCGGCTTGGTAAATGGCGATCGCCAAATGTTCTGCTATTTGCCGCAAAAATGTTTTTTTGCTTTCTTCCCAATGCCGAACAGTACAGTGATGGGCAATTAGCAGTCCCCACAACTCGTCTTGAACTACGATCGGCACTAGCAACTTCGCCCGCACCTTCGCGCGCCGCATCAACTCTAAAAAACAAGGCTGCGAAGAGTAAGTTGTTTCCACATCCGCGACGCACAAAGCCAAGCCTTTGCGATATTTCTCTCTGTCAATGACTCCATTGGTAAAACACTGCGCGCCTTCACTAAAATTCAGTACAGACGAGATAGCATCGTTGGCTAAAGCTTCGTAGGTGACGCGACCTAAATACAAGTAAGACCCGGAAGTTTCTTGAATTTCGCCCGATCCAGAAACCGCCGCAGGTATTTCTTTAGCTAACTCGCCATTGTGCGATACTGGCACTTTTTCAAATTGATAAATTAACAGGCGATCCACCTCCAAAAACTCTCGCACTCGCTCGACTGCTTTTGACAAAATTACAGGCAATTCCAAACTCTGGCGGATTTGAGTTGTCACCTGATTCAAAAGTCGCTCTTGTTCGAGCTGCTGCTGCAAAGCAGCTTCTACTGGCTGACAAAATGAAATGCAGGGACTGGCAATTTGTAATTGATTGACGGCTTCGGCAATCTGGCTTTGTAGCGTTTCTGGAGCTATAACTTTGGGCGCTGATTTTCCCTCTATTTCTGTTTGGCTGTGTAGGGGCAGGCGATTATTTGGGTTGGCATTGACAGCGAGAAGATCCAGCAAATTTAGGGTAAATTCGCTTTGAATAACGGCCGAGTTGGGCTGTATATTTTTAATTCCTTGTTTGAGGGCGCGAATGTCAATTTGCCCTGATAGTGTCGGCGTTATTTCTGCGAGTTTGTCTGCGAGGGGAGACAGGAAATGGGCGATCGCCCCGGGGTCGAAAGTCAACTGCACATTCAATTGCGAATGGAGATTTTTTTCGCTGTGCTTGTGTCTGTTTGTTGCGAACTCATCTAATAGATTGCCCCGCAGCAGCGCGCTAAAATGATCTGATACCACTGCTGCAAACCTTTCCGACGAATATTCCCGATTTTGAGAATCAGCGATCGCATCGTCGGTAAGCCAAATCGCCCCTGGGATTTCAGCCATTTGCTGTAACAACTGGTAAGCAGCCTCAAAGGTTGCTAGTGGCAAAGTCCGATTTAAGGTTTTTGGTTTCAATCTAGATATTTTCCCGGTTGTTTTAAAGAACAAAATATGAATGGCCCTGTTGTGAGGACGGAACCTGGGACACAGCAGGCGCGGCCCATCCAAAAGACTTGAGATGACAGTAGTCAGAAAGTAGGTAATAGAAGGCCCCGGAGCCAGAGAGCTAATTTCTCCATATAGTTGTCATCTTTCTTCAGAGCGAGTGACCCCCGCTGCAGCGCTTTACGAGCGCGAAAGCGGTAGGAGGAAACGGGGGGAAGGGATACGGCTATATAATCGATCGCTTCTGGTTGTGTTTGTGAACCGGGTTGTTGATGGAAACTAAGCAATTCCACTCCCATTGCTGGGGTGAAGTTAGCACGCGCCTTTGTTTTCTGAGCTGATTCGCCTAATGGCACGTCCTTAACCCAAATAAAAATGTTTAACCCTTAACGACAGAACAGGGAACTAGCTACGCATCCCCTTGGTGTCATTACTCAAAAAACCTAGACATCAAAGGTCTCAGGCTGGTCAACTGAAAATGAAGTTTTAGGCCCCAAGCCCAGTCACTTCCGTGCTGGGTCTTTGACTACTTTCAACAATCTTATTCCAGTATTATATTAATATATAATTTGTTAACTTGTACTTAACGCTATCCGGGTAAATGAGCAATTTAACTCAACTCACCCCCGATTTCACGATCGGACATCTGCCGTGTCACGACTTCCAAGTGAGCGCTGCAACTCCAGGACAGGTAGTGGCTGAAAGATTTGAGCAAGAACCCGACCTGCCGGGAGTCATTATTACTCATGAATCACAAGTATTGGGCATGATTTCTCGCGTCAAATTTCGAGAGCAAATGAGTTTTCCCGATCGCGTAAAACTTTACGGCTCCCACCCGATTCGAGCCTTGTTAGATTTTATTAGAATTCCGCCTTTGGTGCTTTCGGAAAACTGGAAAATTGACGATGCCGTGCAAGCCTCTTTCAACAGGCACAAAGACTTGATTTATGAACCGATTATTGTGGTAATGGAAAACCACAGCTACCGCATTTTGGACGTTCAAACTATGGTAATTGCCCAGTCGAGACTTTTATCGCAAGCTAACAAAGTTATTCAAAAATACCGAGTAGAAAGACACAAGTATTTGGCGCTCCTTCAACAAGAACAGGCTAAGCTTCACGAATGTAATGAGCTTTTAAAAATTCAACAACGTCAAACAGAAAAGTTGCAGACCAGTCCCAATTCCCAGCAAGTGGCACTGGTTAAACAAGCTGAAGAAATTGCTCAAATGAATCAGCGATTTGTGAGGATTGCGAAACTGATTTCTTCGGAAGGTCGCCAAGCATTTCAAGCTACTTTTCAAGGTGCTAATTCTATTTGCAACAATACAGATAAAATTTTGGGCGTGGGCAAAGCAATAGCTAACGATTTAGAAACGGTTAACCGCACCTCCCGAACCATCCGGGAGGCGATCGAACAAGTCAGGCATTTAGCAGTACAGGTGGCTGTAGTTACCAATCAAATGGGAAGTCAGCCCAGCGGTCTGAGCAAAGTGAGTCTAGAAATTGGCAGACTGGCAAGTAAAACTTTTGAATTGGGGACTCAAATGGAGCAAATTGCCAGTCGGTTTAAACTTCGAGTTCACGAACTCACGGAGGCAGCAAGAGCGGGTGCTAATGTGGCTAAATCAGTGACAATCAAGATCGATCGCGCAGAAATGGCCCTGCTAGAGTTGGAAGAATTAATAGCGGAAAAAAATTTCAATTCATTGACCGCTATCCAAGAACCTTTGGGAGTCATAAAAAGTGTTACCGCTAATTCTTTAGTTCGAGAGATAGAACACGCCGAAGTAGCTGTTTCCGAGTTAAAAGACTTAGTTAAACATCAAGATTCCTCGCAATATCTGATTCAAAAGATTCAGCAAGCGCTGAAGTCCAAAAAACCATAAAATTCCAGCCAGAATCTAAGGAGGTATTTTGAGAGGAAAAAATAAAATTAAAACAATATTATTAACCATTATTCTATTTCAAGAAGACTATTTGTTATACTGAAGGTAGGGATTTTTAAATTCAGTTGTAAAAACGCTATTGAATTATGCCCAAAAACCGATAAAAAGTTCCAAAATATAGTTGGAAGGACAGGTGACGCTGATGAAAATCCTGCTGGTAGAAGATGACACAGTTACAGTCAGTTTGCTGACTCAAGCGCTGAACTCTCACAATTACAATGTGAATGCGGCCGCAGACGGTGAAACAGCGTTGTATTTGGTGCAGGCATACGATTACGACCTGATTGTTTTGGATGTGCTGATTCCTAAACTCGACGGCATTAGTTTGTGTCGAAAATTGCGATCGTCCGGCTGCCAAATGCCGATTTTACTGCTGACAGCGCTAGATAGCAGCAACGATCGAGTCCAAGGTTTAGAGGCGGGTGCAGACGATTATGTGGTCAAACCATTTAATCTCGAAGAATTAATCGCTCGAATTCGGGCTTTGCTGCGCCGGGGTAAGACAACTTTGTCGAGTACAAATTTGACATGGGAAAAACTGCAAGTCAACCCGGACACTACGGAAGTAACTTATGCCGAAAAAGTGCTGCACTTGACTCCCAAAGAGTACAATTTGCTAGAACTTTTCCTGAGAAATCCCCGCCGCATTTTCAGTCGCAGCGCCATCCTCGATCGCATTTGGTCGGCCGGCGAATTTCCTCAAGAAGAAGCCGTTACCGCTCACATCAAGGGGCTGCGGCAGAAGCTGAAAGCAGCCGGGATGACAGTAGATTTAGTGGAAACCGTGTACGGATTGGGCTATCGGCTCAAAAGTCTGCCGGATGAGATTGAGAGCCAACAAGTTGGGCAGGAAACGGCAGAAACTGCTAAAACTCAAGAGACTTTATCAACTGAATCCAGCGGGTCCAGCCAGGAATTAAACAAAGATGAACGCCGTCTCAAAGTCTTGAATGCGATTGCCCAAATGCGGGGGAATTTAAAAGCTAATTTTATAGAAAAGGTGGCGATATTCGATCGCGCGATCGCTCAACTGAAAAACGGAAGCTTGGAGGGCGAAGTGCGCGAGCAAGCCCAGGCTCAAGCTCACAAATTAGTCGGTTCTTTGGGAACGTTAGGCCTGCCGAAAGGTTCGGAATTTGCGCGCCAGATAGAACATTTGTTCAAGGCTGAAAACATCTTGAAACCGGGGACGGCTCAGGAGATTGAGGGATTTCTGCATAAGCTCAAACATATATTCGATGACCCGTCGCCCGAACCAGAAGGCGATTTGGTTCCTGCGGTTTCCCAAAAGCGCCGAATGCTGATTGTTGATGATGATACTTTTGGGAGCGAGCAACTGAAAACAGTAGCATCCGGTTCCGGCTTCCAGATAGAAGTTGCCAACTCTCCGCAAGCGGCAAGAAATGCGATTTCTCGACAGCCTCCCGACGCGATTTTGCTGGATTTGACATTTTCCCGATCTCAGGAAAACGGACTTTCTCTCTTAGCCGAACTCCGCAGTGAAAAGCCCGAAATTCCGGTGATGGTTTTTAGCGCACACAATCAATTGAGCGATCGAATAGAAGTTGCTCGTTTGGGAGCTTCGGGCTTTTTACACAAATCTATGCCCCCAGCAGATATACTCAAAGCAGTGGCCCAACTAATCGACCAGACTGGCCCTGCTGAAGCTAAAGTTATGGTGGTAGACGATGACGTGCATCTATTGGCTGCACTGCAAGTAATTCTACAACCTTGGGGATTTCAAGTAACAACCTTGGACGATCCCGAAAAGTTCTGGGAGGTACTGGAAACGACTTGTCCGGATTTGCTAATTTTAGATGTGGAGATGCCCGGTTACAGCGGTATCGAGCTGTGTTTGGCAGTTCGCAACGATTTGCGCTGGAGCAAGCTTCCAGTGCTGTTTTTGACAGCTCATTCCGAATCGGAAACAGTGCGCCAAATGTTTGTCGCAGGTGCTGACGACTACGTTAACAAGCCGATCGTGAAACCGGAATTAATTGCTCGCCTCCTGAATCGTTTGGAGCGGACTCAACTCAGAAACAGACTGGCTCAAGCACAGCGCTAATCCCATTTGAGATTTAAAAAATTAAAGAATTAAAGAATTGAAGAACTGGAAATCACTTATGAGAGATGGGTTTCGATCGCGTACCTACAGTTGTAGTCTTTTTTTTAAATGGGATAACTAGGAGCAAATATGCAGTGCGTGCCCGAAACAACTCAGGAAGCCTTAGCCAGACTTGGGATTGTTAGATGGTGTGATGCCGACGCGGTGCTTTTGATTGATGCTGGCGCGCCGATCGAGAACACAGGCTAATTTAGAGAAGTATTAATCAGATGAAAGCAATGGTATTGCCCTCAGACACAGACAATCTCAATGACAGCGACGGCGAACAAATTTACGCCCCGGCTGCGATCCAACCTCATGGCATCCTTTTAGTGCTGGAATCTCCTGAGTTGAAAATTTTGCAAGTTAGCAACAATATTTTTGAGGATCTCGGCATTTATCCCGAAGAACTTTTGGGCAAATTTTTACAGGAATTTGTCGAAACTGAGGAAATTGAGGCTATAGAAAAAGCTTTATTTGAAAACTGCCATCAATCTAACGGTATCAGATTATCATTCAAAAGTCAAAACCGCCAGTCTTTTTTTCAGGGGACGCTGCATCAATCTAGTTCAGCAGTAATTCTTGAACTCGAATCGGCTGTTTCCCCAAAACATAGCGATTCTTTCAATTTTTATCATTTAGTCCAAGAGCCGATCGACAAAATCCACAAAACACCAAACCTGCAAGTGCTGTGTCAGAAAGCAGTTGAAGAAGTGCGGAGGATGATCGGTTTCGATCGAGCGATCGTCTATCAATTTGATGCCACAGGTGCGGGGGAAGTTGTCGCCGAAGACAAAGTAGAAAGTTTGGCTCCTTTCTTGGGACTGCACTATCCGGCTAGCGATATTCCCCCCCAGGCAAGAAACCTTTTCAACATGAATTTAATTCGGTTTATTCCCGATATTAACTGTCAGCCTGTAGAACTAATTCCTCACTGCAATCCGCTGACAGGTAGCCCCCTGGATCTGGGGTTCTCTTTGTTGAGAGCAGTTTCCCCTTGCCATGTTCAATACCTCAAAAACATGAACATTGGTGCTAGCATGACCTTGACATTAATCAAAGATCAAAAACTCTGGGGATTGATCGCCTGTCACCACCCTACACGAAAGTATGTCAGCTACGAAACAAGAAAGGCTTGCGAACTGCTAGCCAAGTTTGTGAATCTAGAACTCAGCTACAAACAAGATAGCGAAAATTGGGAATATGCAATTTATTTAAAAGAAAATTGCCATAAGTTTGTCACCAAAATTTCTCAATCACACTGGTTTGTAGAAGGTTTACTTAAATCCCCAGATGAATTACTGACCTTAGTGGGCGCTACCGGTGGAGTTGTGTGTGCCAATGAAAATTTAACAACCATCGGCCAAACCCCGGAATTGGTAGAAATCGAAAGCTTAATTGCTTGGATAAAAACTCAAAGAAATAATGATCTTTTTCATACAGATTCTCTCTCAAAGCTGTATCCGCCATCCGAGAAGTTTAAAGAAGTTGCTAGCGGTTTGCTGGTACTTGCCATGTCCGAGATGCAAAATTATTACATTTTGTGGTTTCGTCCAGAAACAATTCAAACTGTCAACTGGGCCGGTAAACCAGACGGGGAAATTGAAGTTAAACCGGATGGCAGCCCACCGCTGTCTCCTCGCAATTCCTTTGACTTGTGGCAAGAAACTGTGAGGTTAAAATCTTTGCCTTGGCAGCGGTGCGAAATCGAAATAGCCCGAGAACTTCGAGTTGCTATTACTAGCATGGAGTTGCGGAAAACCAATCAGCAGCTTAGCTTAGCTTTGTCGGCTACCAAAATTGGATTTTGGGACTGGGACGTGCAGAAAAACCGCATAGTTTGGTCGAGGGAACACGAAGAGTTGTTTGGGTTGACCCCGGGCACTTTTGGCGGAACTTATCAAAGTTTTGCAACTTGCATTCACCCAGAAGATTTAAAAAGTATGGAGAATGCTATAAATCAGGCGATCGCCCAGCGATCGGATTACTGTCACGAAACCCGCGTGGTTTGGCCCGACGGCAGCATTCACTGGATTGAGGGGAAGGGTAAGTTTTTTTACAACGAAGCCGGCGATGCAGTGCGGATGGTGGGGACAGTTAGAGAAATTACCGATCGCAAAGCTAGAGAATTACAGTTGCGCCTGTTGGAATCAGTAGTCACCACCACTAACGACGCCGTATTAATTACCGAAGCTGAACCGATTGAGGAACCGGGCCCGCGAATTCTTTATGTCAACCCAGCTTTCACGCGGATGACCGGCTATACGCTAGAAGAAATTGTGGGCAAAACGCCCCGCATCTTGCAAGGAGAAAAAACAGACCGCGCCAGTCTCCAGCGAGTTCGGACAGCTTTGAAAACCTGGCAGCCGGTGCGGGTTGACTCGATCAATTACCGCAAAGACGGGACGGAATTTTGGGTAGAAATGAGCATTGTGCCCCTAGCGGACGAAAATGGTGAGTTTACCCACTGGGTATCAGTGCACCGCGATATTAGCGATCGCAAACTTGCTGAAGCCGCCCTCCAACAGCTCAACGAACGGTTAGAAATGCGAGTTTTGCAGCGAACCAGAGAACTAGAAAGCTCTCAAGCAGAACTCCGGGAAAGCGAAGCTTTATTTCGCTCTCTGAGCGAGAGTTCCCCCGTGGGCATTTTCAAAATCGATACAGAGGGGAAATGTACCTATACAAATCCTCGCTGTCAAGCAATTGGTGGCTTCACACCCGCAGCAGCTTTAGGAAACGGCTGGATGCGGTTTGTTCACCGCGAAGACCTCAAACTAATTCTGTCTAAGTGGTCTCAATCGCAATCGGTAGATGGGGAATTTTCCTGCGAATTCCGCCACATCCAGCGAGACGGAACCATCCGGTTTTGTCGGCTTAAAACAGCTCCAATTTTTTCCGACAGAGATCAACTAATCGGTCACGTCGGCACAGTCACAGATATCACAGAAAGTCGGGCAATTGAAAAAATGAAAAATGAGTTTATTTCGATTGTCAGCCACGAACTGCGAACGCCGCTTGCCTCAATTCGCGGTTCTTTAGGTTTGCTGGCGGCTGGGGTACTGAAAAATAAACCGGAAACTGCCAAACAGATGTTAGAAATCGCTTCGAGCGATACCGAACGGTTAGTGCGTTTGGTCAACGATATTCTAGACTTAGAACGGCTCGAGTCGAGCCAAGTTATCCTTGTCAAGCAGTGGTGCGAGGCCCAGGTTTTGATGCGGAAGTCTACAGAAGCTGTACTTTCTTTGGCGGCAGAAAGTAACATTGAGTTGTCGATTATGCCCGAAACAGCAAAAATCTGGGCTGACCCCGACAGAATCGTTCAAATGTTGGTAAATTTGTTGAGCAATGCGATTAAATTCTCGGCTCCGGGGAGTAAAGTAACTGTCAGGGTTGAAGATTTGGGCGATCGGGTTTTATTTGAAGTCAAAGATCGAGGGCGGGGGATTCCTGCGGATAAACTAGAAACAATCTTTGGACGGTTTCAACAAGTCGATGCTTCTGACTCCCGCCAAAAAGGAGGTACGGGTTTGGGGTTGGCTATCTGTCGCAGCATCGTGCAGCAGCACGGCGGCAGAATTTGGGCCGAAAGTGTTGTCTCAGAAGGAAGCAGTTTCTATTTCACAGTGCCCGCACCGTTGGAAGGCGAAGGGGGAAAAAGTTTTGAGTTTTGAGATTGCTTCGATCAGATCTCGCGAAAGCTAAAGTTCTTGGAAACACACGTGGGTAGGATGATTTTGGGAGGCTGATATGTCGATTTTTGGCGTTGCACAATTGGAGGATGATGCTTGTGGGGAGTAGGGGTTAGGCGTCCCGCCTGCGGTGAAAATATATCGGACGGGTTCATGGGCCCACCCCACAAAACAATCAAAATCATCCCGCCATTATGGAACGCCCGATTTTTGTGGTCAGGGTTTCATATTAAATCCGTTAGCATCGGAATAGTAAATTCGAGTTCACTGTTGACGGTTGACTGTTGACTGTTGACAGTCAACCGTCAACCGTCAACATCATTCCGGTGTAACCGGAAATGATATCAGTAGGTGAGTGGCAAAATATAGCAACCTCGCTCGATTAGGACGTTCTTAAGTGCTGAAACTCTTAATTTTATTGCTTCTTCCTTCTGCTATATGTGTCAAGAAACCCGGTTGATGAGGCAGCGTGCGTAAGTTTTTTTTCGGTTTACCATGATTAATTTAAAATTAGAGTTTTAATTATGTCAGCAAAGCGCATTCTGGTCATCGATGATGAAAAAAACCTCTGCAGCGTGATTCAGGCCTGTCTGGAACATTTAGGCGGCTGGATTGTACTAAGCGCGCCTGACGGCAGCCAAGGATTGGTTTTAGCTGAAACTCACCTCCCTGACGCTATTCTGTTAGATGTGATGATGCCGGATATGGACGGACTTACTCTGTTTGGTTTGCTGCAAAACAATGCGGCTACTCGGGGGATTCCGGTGATTTTCCTGACGGCTAAGGTGCAGGCGATGGATTTGAGCCAATTTGCTGATTTGGGGGTAGCGGGGGTGATTGCAAAGCCTTTCGATCCTTTGAGTTTGGCACAGCAAGTAGCGGAAATTCTGGGTTGGGAACCGTTGCTTTAAACTCGGGTAAAACACATCGCAGATAGCATATCAAACTCGGCATTTGAAACCGCTACTAGACCCACAAAGTCGGCCCAGCCCGACGGAAGAATCAAGGAGGCATTAAAGCCGGATGACGATCAAAAATCCGCTTTCTCCTTCTCTTGATTGTTGCGAAAATTACGCAATTATGTTACACAACCCGGTTTATGCGTCCAGGAAATTCCTAGTTTTTCCGGCTATTTTCATAATTTCCTCATTTTTTTGATTTAGCTTTGAGATCGATCGGTGATTGATTAATTTAAACTCTGATTCCCTAGAAGTTCTAGAGATGATCTCAGGGAGTCGGGGTTTTTTGTTACCTAAAAAGCCGATCGGCTATCACCGCATTTACAGGCCGAATAACTCCTCCAGAAGTTACGTACACTTGCCTCAAGAACGATTTTTTTCAATCCGGAATCACGGATGCAGCCAAGTTTTTTGCTAAAAAACCAGGTTTTAGCCTGCTAATCAAAGATTTACGCAGATTTCCCTCAGAAACCGGGTTTTTTAACCCAGGAACACAGATAAAACCAAGTTTTTGGCTAAAAAACCCGGTTTTTGCCTAACTGTTGTAATCCCTGCTTCGGCAAAAGTATATTTATCAAAAAAAATTATGGTCTTCATAATTTCCTCATATTTTTTAGATAATATTTAGTCCAAGCTCTTGAGTTGAAAGTCTATGCCATCTCAGCACCATTCCACTGCCAAAGAGCGAACCTGTTGTCAGGAGAGTTCGGGGCAGTGACGGTAATTTCAATTAACTGGTGCTACAGAACAACCAGCCTGAATAAGTCAGGGGTTAGGCAGTGCCTACCACAAAAACCCGGTTTTTAACGGGGAAAAACGGGGTTGGTGCGCCAGTCCTCTAAGTGTTGGCAGGAGAACTCAAGGGTAAAAAAATTAATAACTGAAGATGTGATTCGCGCTCTTGAATAACACCCCACAAATAAGTCGGTCGTTTTGTCCAGAGCCCAACTCGCAATTGCCACTAACCGCCAAAGTCAAGTCTCAGTTAGTTTTTGAAAGAGTGTGGAGATTTTTAAATGTCTGATCAGCTATCTTATAAAGGTAACAACCAGATTCTGTGCTATTACGCAAATGTTACCAACCTAGTTCAGGTGGTTCGGATTGGGAACATTCCTAATTGGTACTTTGAAAGAGTGATGTTTCCCGGACAGCGACTGATGTTTGAAGCTGCTGCAGAAGCAGTCTTAGAAGTTCACACGGGTTTGGTGCCAAGTGCTATTTTATCCGACAAGATTCCCTGCTACGTGCTGCGGGTTATAGAAGAGGTAAGTTCCGAGTTTGAGCTCGTGATGACCGAAGAACGATTGGCTGTATTAGCCGGTTAAAATTCATGAGAAATCAGACGAGATCGAGAACAGCCACAAAAATATTAGTTAACGAGTGTTTCGGGACGGGGAAAATGCAGAAAAATCTTGTCAATATTACCTTAGCTGTAGTCACAGAGGAAGTAGAAATTATCTTGGAGTCTTATCCGAAGCACCCCTACCAACAAGCTTTTTCGCCTTCGGGATTGCGACAAGATTTAATTGCTTATGTGCTCAGCCGAGTTCCTAATAGATATACTGCGATCGACCCCAGCGAGTCGGTGTCAAACCAAACAGTTCAGGTTCGCTGTTCTTCAGAGCAATTGCTGCACATAGAAAATTTGATTCATACTGGAATTCGCGAGGTGCTGCACAGCTATCAGAAGATAGATCACCGCCTGCCTGAAGAAGTTAAATTTGATTCGAGAGTTGCTAGTTGGTTTTGATAGTTTGTTGTAAATGAGGGAGACGCCGAGATTCTCGGCCCTCTCGGTTGGGCGAGGTGGAATTGTTTACTGACTCGATGGTTCAAGACTTTTCGTAATCGCAGCAGCAGTTGCACGGGCCATTGGGATTGACAGCACAGCGCAGAATTTCCGATCGAGCATTAAAACGGCAGCTAGCATCTCCGATAACCCAGATGCCGCTTACAAAAGTTCTTTCCGTCGGCGGTGTGGCCGACTGCACGTACAGGGCAATTTTTTGCAGTCGGTAGCGGCCGGATTTGAGTTGATAGCGGTGGTGGCGTTCCAAAACAGCGTAGGTTTGTCCCTCTAAATCTAGATAGTTCCCCGGTTGTGGCGTCCAATCCAGCCGAATGCTACCTAAATATTGGCGGGGGTGAGAGAGAATCACCTCTACGGGTAAAGTATTTTGTTCCATGTGGCGGTGCGTTCGCGAACTGAACTAAAGGGGCAAATAGTGAGCTAAACCGACATCTTCTTCATCTAGAAAGATAACTTTTTTTAGAGAGAGTAATTTCGGTTGAGGCGCTAAACTTAACTATAGAACCTTTGGCGATCGGCGGATAGCCTACTAACCAACAGGCTAGGAAATAAACTTCAACTCGCTTGAGGTAACTAAAGTTAAGTTCGATTAGGTTTGATAAAGCAGTACACGCTGATGG
This sequence comes from Microcoleus sp. MON1_C1, assembly GCF_036701945.1. Taxonomy (NCBI): domain Bacteria; kingdom Bacillati; phylum Cyanobacteriota; class Cyanophyceae; order Oscillatoriales; family Microcoleaceae; genus Microcoleus; species Microcoleus sp. MON1_C1. The sequence goes on from NZ_JAUBRO010000015.1 coordinate 29,035, forward strand.
TATCGCAACTCGCAGGTTCGATCGATACGCGGTTGAGATTCCTGAACCGATTTTAACGGTTTGCAGGACTTGGGGTGCTTCGGGTGCGTTTGTACTGAGGACTTCAGTCCTGTGATTTTTATGAGGACTTCAGTGATCACTACAAACCCAACCGGATTTTCGGCAATCATAATTCCCAAAAATATGCCATTCCTTCCATGATTCCCCAAGCGCAAGCAGAACTAGCTAAATAATGATTTTCAGTGCCGCATTCGCGATGCCATTCTAAGAGTTCTGATAGAGCATTAGCGACGATTACTCCCCGGACATCCTGTTCAAACATATTGATATCATTGCCAGAATCTCCGCAAACTAATGTTGCCTCAGATGGAATTTGTAGGCGCTTTTGTAAATAAGTAAGGGCATTACCTTTATTGCTAGTTTGCGGTAAAATATCCACATCGCGATTGCTGCTAAAAATGATTTGACCTGGCAGTCTCGATTCAGTTAACTTTTGCTGCAAAGTCTGGACAATCGAACTATTTTCTGCTGCTGGTTCCAGACAATAACTGATTTTCCAAGGATTTTGTTCTTTTAGGGATTGGGGTTTAAGCTGGGAAAACTGCTGAGCTAAAGAGGCGATCGCCATTTTATCCCAGTCTTGAGAAAGATATTCCGCCCAATCTAAGTCCAGGGTTCCGTCTTGGTAAATTTCGCTGCCTACACCTGCGATCAAATAGTCCGGTGCTAGTAGTTCCTTTTGGGCAATTAATTCGCAAGTTGAAGCATAAGAACGCCCGGTAGCATAAACCAAACATATTTGCGATCGCTTTGATTGCAAGCGCTGGTTTAAAACTTGAGTTGCTTCGTCATCTCCGACTAGCGTGTTGTCTAAATCTGTAACTAATAAAAACTTCATTTTGGGAATTAGTCAGTAGTCAGTAGTCATCAGCGATCTGGAACCGAGGGCTTCCTAAAATTCTTTTAACTATTTATAAGAATTTGTTAAACCAAACACATTTATAAGCAAGCTTATCGTTTAAGATTGGCCCAATTTAATTTTCAACAAGTGGTGTGAGTGGTATGGTGAATAATTCAACCTCCCTTAAAGCTTTTTGGCTGTCTTTCTTGATTTCTGGTGCGGCAGTGCCTTTGGGGCCGATCGCAGCAACAGCTCAAATTCAGGATACCTCAACTCCAGAAGTTGCGCTAGAAGCGAGTGCCGTCCCGGAGGCTACCCCAGACGCAGCGCTGGCAGCAGTTAAGATTGAGATACCGCAGTTAGCGGAGATTGCCGCAGAGACTAAATCAGCAGTCGATCGCCCGGAACCCGATACAGATGCAGCATGGGTGAATCGTGCTTTACCTCAAACAGATATAGCAACAGTCGATCGCCCGGAACCCCAAGATAATATAGCAACAGTCGATCGCCCGGAACCCCAAGATAATATAGCAACAGTCGATCGCCCGGAACCCGAAACAGATGCAGCATGGGTGAATCGTGCTTTACCCGAAACAGATATAGCAACAGTCGATCGTGCTTTACCCGAAACAGATATAGCAACAGTCGATCGTGCAACAACAGCCCCAGAAATAACGGGGGCAATTCGCGAATTACCCCCCCAGGAGTTAGAAATTGCAAACTCTCCTCAGTCTCAACAAGTTGCTGAAGCCAGTACAGTTGCCGACATCAGCAGCGAGACGGGCACCGCTGATGACCTCAGCATACAAGAAGACGCAGCACAAGTCACCTCTGTTTCCCAGCTCTCCGACGTGCGCCCCACAGATTGGGCTTTTCAAGCCTTACAATCCCTAGTAGAAAGATACGGCTGCATTGCGGGATATCCAGACGGCACATTCCGAGGCAATCGAGCAATGACTCGCTATGAATTCGCCGCCGGATTAAACGCTTGCTTAGACCAAATTACCAAACAACTTGGCGGTTCTACTGGTAATTTAGTCCAGCGAGAAGATTTACTTGCTTTGCAAAGATTGCAAGAAGAATTTGCAGCAGAATTAGCTACTTTGCGCGGTCGAGTCGATGCTTTAGAAGCCCGCACTGCCGAATTAGAAGCCAACCAATTTTCAACTACCACTAAACTAAACGGATTTGCTTGGTTTAACCTGACTGGAGCTTTTGCGGGCGAGCGAGTCCGAGTTGAAGCAACAAATGGAAATGCTGCTCCGCTCGATCGAGTTGCCGGACGCGATCCTGTCACCAACAGACCAATTGTGCAGAAAGTTGACGACCCAGAAATCACTTTCAGCCAGTTAGTTTGGTTGACTCTCACTACTTCCTTTACAGGGAAAGACGAATTGATTACACAGCTAGCTGTAGGTAACGGAAATTCACCAGCCAATCAGTATACTTCTACGGGCCTGTTCAATACCTTTGGCACTCCTTTTCTCGATCAAACTGCGGGAGCAAATCCCAATGAAGTTGTCCTGAGGGAACTTTCCTATCGGTTCCCGCTTACCAACAGCTTGCAAGTAGTATTCGGGCCGCGGATTAATTTTTACCGCTACTTTGACAACAATAGGTTTAACTTTTTCGTAGACGGTGCGAGCAGCTTTAATTCTAACAACAGCCCTCTGTTAAGCGCTACCAGACGCGGTGCCGGTGCTTTGGTTTTGTGGGATATCGGCCGCGCATTGAAACTGCGTTTTGGCTACTTGGGCGAGAGTACGGAATTTTTGCCCACTTCCGTGTTTAATTCCGCTTCCAATCCGTCTCAAGGCTTGTTTGGTGGGACAAATACGACTACAGCAGAATTAACATTCAGTCCGAGCGATCGGACTAATTTGCGCTTTTTGTACAGCCGTTCCAATATCCAGCAAATCGGCGGCTTAATTGGATCTCCTAACAGCAAGCCGTTAAACGGTGTGGCAGATGACGGTTTCGGCGGCCGCCTGGGCAATGCTACTGCGAATACTTATAGTTTCAATTTCGATTGGTCAGTCACTCGCCGCTTTGGTCTTTTCGGCCGCTACGGCTACGCCGAAACCAATATATTTCCCAAGACTGACCGACCCAAGGGCACGATCGAGAATCAATCTTATCAGTTAGGACTTGCATTTCCCGATTTGTTCAAAGAAGGAGCTTTGCTTACGGTGTCATATTTAGTACCTTTTGACTTTACTGGCGGTCGGAGGTTTCTGGTTTCTGGCGGAGGGAATGGCGGTACGCAGTACGAAATTGAGGCAACTTATTATTTGCCTCTCACCGACCATATTTCGATCGTGCCAGCATTTTATGCGATCTGGAATGCCAATAATTTCGATAACAACCCGACAATTTTTGTGGGAAATTTGCGGACGCAGTTTAGTTTTTAACTAAATTAGGACTTACTTGAACCTAATTATAGTATTTTCAGTTGAGTGAGGTACACATTGGTAATGGGTAATGGGGTGCTGACTGCAGAGTACCTGGCTCAGTTTAAAACTGCTATATTTAGGGCGCGCCTGGAGCGCCTTACCGCGCTCTTAGTAGGGTATCAAACCACTGATACCAAATCCGCGTTAAAAACCCCTTGATCAGGCTAGGCGATTGAAATCGCTACTACACAAACTGTCGTTCCTAGCTGAGAGGGACTAAGAAATCAAGGGGGTTTTTAAGGCGAATGCGGACATAATTAATGGACATGATATCAAATCCGTGCTTCATCGTCGGGCGTAAAATCGAGTCAACAGTCAACACTCAACCATCATTCAGTTTTTCGACGGACAGTTAACAGCCAACAGTCAACAGCCAACAGCCAACAGTCAACAATCACGGACGGTGCAACCGGAATTGATATGATATGCTGATTAGCGTCGTCCTGATGTCAACGAATTGGAATTTCGATGATAAATTCAGTGCCTTTACCTGGTTCTGAGAGGCACTGCAATTTGCCGTTGTGTTTTTCAACGACAATTTGGTGCGAAATTGATAAACCCAAACCTGTGCCTTTACCTACGGGTTTTGTGGTAAAAAACGGGTCAAACAAACGCACAATCTGATCTTCGGGAATGCCCATACCGTTGTCTTTTATCCGAATTAAAATGCTCTTGTCCTCAATCGTTTCAGTTTGAATGGTAATAGTAGGAGAGATAGAATTTGCGGTGTCTTTTGCTTGGCTGCTGCTTTCTTCCAAGGCGTCGATCGCATTGGCCAATACATTCATAAACACCTGATTTAACAGTCCGGGATGACAGTTTATTTGCGGCAGTTCTCCGTATTCTTTGATCACTTTAATGCCCTGCCATTTTGCCTTGGCTTTTAGCCTGGTGTTCAACATTAACAAGGTACTTTCTAAACCTTCGTGAATGTCGGCAGTCTTGATTTTAGCTTCGTCTGCCCGCGAGAAATTGCGAAGAGTTTGAATAATTTCTACAATGCGCTCGCATCCGGTCTGCATCGAGCTGAGCAATTTGGGCAGGTCTTCTGCTAGAAATTCTAAGTCTATATCATCGGCTTGTTGCTGAAGTTTTGCAGGGGGATTCGGGTACTCTTCTCGATACACCTGTACGATTTCTAATAAGTCTAGAACGTAGCCTCGGACGTGGCAGAGGTTGCCGGCGACAAAGCCAACTGGGTTGTTAATTTCGTGGGCAATTCCTGCTAGCACCTGTCCGAGGGAAGACATTTTTTCGGTTTGTACTAACTGCATTTGAGTTTGCTGCAAGTCGCTCAAAGCTGTTTGCAGTTCTTGGGATTTTTGCCGATCGCGATCGGCGGCGGCGGCCCGTTCTTCCTCAACTCCGATCGCCCCGGCAATAATTCCGATCAGCTTGCAGTCGGCTTCGGTGGGCGCGATCGACTCGGTGTAGACAACGCACACCGCACCCACGTAATTGTCGCCCAGCCGCACTGCTTGTCCCAGATAGCTTTGCAGTTGGTAGCGGATGACAGCGGGATCGGTTTGGGCGTAGATCGTGTTCTGCAAGTCAGGAATGGCAACAGCCCGATCGCTTCCTTTGCTGCATACGTCGGTGCAGATGTGGCCCTCGGCGCGATCGACCAGCGGGTAGTCCGGCGGCGCTTGCCAAGTCCCGATCGCGCGCAGCAGACCGCCACCGACGCGGCTGTAGATGGCGCAGCTTCCGCCCAAAAGCTCGCCGGCTAAGGATGTCAGACGCTGGATGTTCTCAGCGGCGTCGGTGGTGAATCCCAAAAAGCACTCGTTGATTTTGCTGAGGCGGTACTCTGCTTGCCTGCGCGCCGTCATGTCGCGGGAGTTGATCACAATTCCTTTCACAGCGGGGTCTGCTAGCAAGTTGATGCCGACACCTTCAAGAAAACACCAAGAACCGTCAGCGCGCCGGAAGCGACCTTCTAGGGCGATCGAATCGCCTGGATTTGCGATCAGTTTTTCGCAGTCGGACATCACCGAGGGAAGGTCGTCAGGGTGGATTAAATCGAGAGCAATTTGACCGGCGAGTTCATCGGGTTCGTAGCCCAAAACTCTTTCTACAGAAGGGCTTTCGTAAACAATGCGACCGCTGGCGTCGAGAATAGTAATGATGTCGGAACTGTTGAGAATCAGCGATCGCCACTTAGCCTCATTTTGAAACAAAGCTGACTCGGCTTGTTTGCGATCGGTAATATCCTCTACCATTTGCAAAATAAACTGTGGCGTTCCCTGACTGCTGTCGATGACAGAGGCGCTGAGGCGTCCCCACCTGATGCTGCCGTCTTGGCGGAGGTAGCGCTTCTCGATTTGATAAGCTTCGCGGGAGCCCGCGACCAACTGTTGGCGCAACTGGCGCGAAACTTCTGCGTCTTCCGGGTGCGCGCAGTCGTCGAGGCCAACACCCCGCAGTTGAGCTTCCGAGATCCCCAGCATAGCTTGAAATGCCGGATTAGTGGCGATCGCAACACCTTCGAGGGTAGCGACTACCATGCCGATCCCAGCGCGTTCAAAAATTGCCCGAAACCGCTGTTCGCTGTCTCGCAAAGCTGCATCCGCTGCCACTTCCTGCGTGATGTCCCGCCCTGCGACTGCCAAACCTTTGCGCGAACCGTCGGGGTTGAACAGCGGCACTTTCCGCACTTCAAACAAATTGCTGCCGCCTGTGGGCAAGGAGACAATTTGGCTGCTGGAGGTAAGAGTGCCTGCTTGCCAGGTGGTTTCGTCGGTTTCCTGCCAAGTTAGCAGGATTTCTCTGACTCTCGGATCGGCGGCGGCAGCTAGTTCGGCAGTAGTTTTACCCTGGTAGTCTGCGGTTTCCCAGCCCAAAAGTTGGAGGGCGCAGTCGTTGGCAATCAGCCAGCGCCCCTCGCTGTCTGTGAGGTTGATCGCGTCGGGGACGGCGTTAATCGCGGTTTTCAGCCAGTATTCTTGATTTCGCAGCGCTGCTTCGGCTTCTTTGCGGGCGGCGATTTCGGCGACGGTTCCTTCGTAGTAAAGGAGTTCGCCGCTTTCGTCGCGGACTTCGCGCACGTTTTCCGAGATCCAGGTAGTGCTGCCGTCTTTGCGGCGGACGCAGGACTCAAACTCTTTCAGGGAGCCATTTTTGGTAATTTCTGCAATGAAGGAAGCGCGGCGGCCGCGATCGGCGTAAAGGTTTTTTGCCGAACATTTGGCGATCAGTTCTGACGGGGAATCGTAGCCGTACATTCGGGCGAGTGCCTGGTTGGCGCTGAGGTAGCGCCCGTCTGGGGCGGTTTGAAAAATGCCTTCGGTGGCGTTTTCAAAGATGCTGCGGTATTTTGCCTCGGCTTGTTTGAGGGCTTCTTCTGCTTGGAAGCGATCGGTGATATCAGATTGGACGCCGATGAAGTGGGTAACGAGCCCGCTGCTGTCGCGCACCGGCGAGATGCTGAGTTCGTTCCAGAAAGGGGTGCCGTCTTTGCGGTAGTTTTTCAGAACTACTTTGCAGTCATGCTGTTCTTTCAGGGCCACACGGATTTGATCGACGGCAGCGCGATCGGTATCCGGGCCTTGCAGGAAGCGGCAGTTCTTCCCGATTATTTCAGTGCGATTGTAGCCTGTAATCCGCTCGAAAGCCCCGTTGCAGTAGACTATGGGCTTGTCCGGTCGGGTAGCGTCCGCGATCGCGATGCCGTTGCTGGTAGCTGCCAGGGCGCGATCGTACAGCCGAAATACTTCTTCTATTAAATTCGGTGTGCCGCCAGTACGAGTCGGCGATAGCGTTTCAGAAGGAATGCTTATATCTATCTGCATGATTTTCTATAAATTGAGTTTATTGTAGAGATCTCGACTGGCAGCACACCCTAGACTTTAACAGAATTGCCTGTTTTCCACAGGCAGAAGGTAGAAGGCTATTATGCAGAATTTGAGCGGTAAATTCTACCTAAAAAAAATCTGGCTTCCCTCGTTTTTTTCCTCTTTGCTTCTGCCTTGTGCCTTCTACCTTCAAAGGAATCCTACTTGTTAATTTATAATAGCTGTTCCCGGGATCACTCTATCTTTGGTATGGTTTGCTTGGCAGGGTTTAGGTAGCTTACAAGTTCGGGCATTTATTTTTTTGAGTAAATCAAAATCTGATGCCCGGAGTCTCTATTGAAATATTTGGAATAAAATATATAGGATTTAAACGATTCCAAATATCCCATAAAAAAACCGGAAAAATTAATGTTGAACGAACACAGCAAGTTCTGAAATATCGTCGATCGCGAAAGTCGGTTCTAGGGCGAGACACTGAGCGCGATCGCCATATCCGTAAGCCGCCCAACAAACATCTATCCCAGCATTTTTAGCAAACAGCAAATCAATCGCTGTATCGCCAACCATTAAAATTTGACTGTTATCCAATTCCGGGAACAGCGGTTTAATAATTGAGTGAAAAACCGCCGCCTCTGGTTTCATAATCATTTCTCCGTTGTCACCTAAAATCAAATCAAAAAAACTGTGAATTTTCAATTTTTGCAGTAACGAATTCACAAAACTAACGTGTTTGTTGCTAAAAACTCCCAAGCTCAATCCCGACTTGCGCGCCAACCGCAAGACTTGCTTTGTCCCGGTAAATAACTCTACCTGCTTTTCACCTTCCGTCCGATAATAAGAGCGGTAAGTTTCCACCCATTCAGGAATTGCGCTTTCCTCGATCGCCGGATGCAGGATTTTAAAAGTATTTGGTAAATTGATGCCGATCGTACTTATAATAGTATCAGCAGCAGGCGGGGTAATATTGAAAGTTTCACAAGTTTTTGTAAAGCAAAATACAATAGCTTTGTGAGTAATTGCCAAAGTGCCGTCGAAGTCAAAAATAATTAACTTGTACTGACTCATATTCCTTAAAATTTTATATATACCAACCGGAGGTTTGCCCTAAAATAATAGCATTATTAATCTCTAACTTACCAATTATAAGTATAAATTTTCCACCTTAAAGAGGTTAATATGAGTGTAACCGAAAAATCGGAAATTCTAGCAAATAATTTCCCCGATTACACTCAATTACCAGACTCCGCAGGTACTGTTGTAAAAAAAATATTATAACACCCTCACAACATCATGTTAATAACATCAATTCGACCCATTTTAGACCAAGTTCATCCCGACGGGCAATACTACATCGGTAAAAATTCCGGTATTTATTGGCGAGTTGCCGAACTCCCGGAACCGCCCGAAAGAGCAGCCCAAGCACCTGATTAATTTTACGTACCCGAAGTGCCGCCAACTCTTGACGGAAATCTGTGCCAGTCCTATGTAATGTGGCGGGAATTAATACCGCCTCTGATTGTACTTGAATTTGTTTCGGGCGATGGCAGTGAAGAAAGAGATAGGACTCCTTGCCAGGGAAAATTCTGGATTTACGAGCGGATAATTCGACCTGCATTTTACGGCATTTATGAAGTGGAAAAAGCAGAGGTAGAATTGTATCATTTGGTATAAAATAGATTTGAGTTAGTGCGGGAAAATCAGCGCGAACATTACCAAATCGCACAAATAGGAGTGGAATTAGGCATTTGGCAAGGGGTTTATTAGGGTGTAGAATTGCCTTGGCTGCGCTGGTGGGATGCTGAGGGGAATTTGCTGCCGACGGCCGAGGAACGGGCAGAACAAGCCGAATTGGGGACAGAACGAGAACGACAAAGGCGCATAGAAGCTGAGTTGCGAATTCAAGCTTTAGAAGCGCGTTTGCGAGAGTTAGAATGTGGGCAATACAATTTTAGATTTTAGATTTTAGATTTTAGATTGGGGATGACTGATGATTATCGGGGTTGGATTCTTCATAAGTCCTTGGCAATTCTTCAATTCTTCCATCAAAAATCTTAATTCCCATAAGTCGCAGATGCCGGTAGGGACACGGCAATTCAGTGTCCCTAGGAATATAATGTGCTGTAAAAACCCGAGCGCCTAGCAGCCTCCTCAGAAACGATATAAACATTCATCGGTTATTATCAAAAATTTGCGTATATTAGCTTAAGTATTGCATCACTTTTTGTGTAAGTCCTATGGCACTAATTGTTCAGAAATATGGCGGAACCTCGGTGGGCACAGTCGATCGCATTTTGGAGGTAGCGCGACGAGTTGTAAAAACAGCACAGCTCGGCAACTCTCTGGTTGTCGTACTTTCAGCGATGGGCAAAACCACCGACGGTTTAGTTAAACTCGCCAAGGAAATTTCCGCAAATCCCAACAAGCGGGAAATGGATATGTTGCTTTCCACTGGGGAACAAGTCTCGATCGCACTTTTGAGCATGGCATTGCAGGAAATGGGACAGCCGGCAATTTCCCTCACCGGCGCCCAAGTCGGCATTGTCACCGAAGCCGCCCACACCCGCGCCCGGATTTTGCGAATTGACCCGAATCGGCTTGAAAGCCAGTTAAAAAGCGGTAAAGTCGTTGTGGTTGCGGGGTTCCAAGGTATCGCCGATGCCGGAGAATTGGAAATTACCACCTTGGGCCGTGGCGGTTCCGACACAACCGCAGTAGCCCTGGCTGCAGCGCTGCGGGCCGACAGATGCGAAATTTATACCGACGTGCCCGGAATTCTGACTACAGATCCGCGCTTGGTTGCCGACGCCCAATTGATGGACGAAATCACTTGCGACGAAATGCTGGAATTGGCGAGTTTGGGCGCAAAAGTCCTCCACCCGCGCGCGGTAGAAATTGCCAAGAATTACGGCGTGCCGCTGGTAGTGCTTTCTAGCTGGAGTGACGCCCCCGGTACGCGGGTAGTGTCTCCACCCCCGAAACTTCGGCCTTTGGAGGGTTTGGAGCTCGCAACAGCGGTGGATGCGGTGGAATTTGACTTGGATCAGGCGGGGGTGTCGCTGCTGCGTTTGCCCGATCGCCCCGGCGTAGCAGCGCGGTTGTTTGGTGCGATCGCGCAACAAAACCTCGATGTTGATTTAATTATTCAGTCAATTCATGAAGGAAATACTAACGATATTGCCTTCACAGTGACGCGAAAATCTCTGCAACAAGCCGCCGCCGTTGCAGATGCCATTATCCCCGCCCTCGGCAAGAATTCTCGCCCAGAATTGGGAGAACCGGAAGTGAAAGCAGAAGAGCGGCCAATAGCTAAAGTTAGCATTGCGGGTGCGGGAATGATCGGTCGTCCGAGGGTAGCGGCGCAGATGTTTAAGACTTTAGCGGATGCGGGAATTAACATTCAAATGATTTCAACATCCGAGGTGAAAGTTAGTTGTGCGATCGATGCCCAAGATTGCGATCGGGCCGTTGCCGAACTCTGCAAAACATTTGATGTTGCCAACTCCCCTATTGGGCTGCGTTCATCATCCCAAAAACCGCCTGCAGTCCGCGCCGTTGCGTTGGATATCAATCAAGCGCGTCTAGCAATTCGCCAATTGCCCGATCGACCCGGAGTAGCAGCAAAACTGTTCGGACTTTTAGCCGAGGAAAATATCAGCGTAGATACAATCATTCAGTCGCAGCGCTGTCACAATATTGACGGCATATTAACTCGCGACATTGCATTTACCGTAGCACAAATTGACGCCGAAGCTGCTAAAAACGCCCTCGAAAAAGCCGCCCCGGAATTTGGATGGGGCGAAGTAGCAGTCGATACACAAATCGCCAAAGTTAGCGTTGTCGGTTCCGGGATGGTAGCGCATCCGGGAGTAGCGGCAAAGATGTTTGAAGCGCTTTCCCGCCAGCAAATCAACATTCAAATGATTGCCACTTCCGAGATTAAAATTAGCTGCGTTGTGGATGAAGGACAAGGTGTAACTGCTTTGAAGGCAATTCACGCAGCCTTTGAACTTGCCGGCACTGAAAAAATCCAAGTTCCCGCCTAATCGAGGTTTGTAGTTGCGCTTCAGCGCCGGCAGACTCTGAATCCCAACTACAAGCTTAAAAATTTCATTAATTAGAGTTTTCGGTAGGGATACGGCACTGCCGTGTCCTTGCAAATATCGCGGACACAGCATTGCTGTATCCCTACAAATATATTCGGATTTGGACACGGCACTGCTGTGTTCATACAAATATCGATCGACAGTCAACGTCGGAGTTTTGAGTGCAAATTTCACAGCATGAGGCTGTGTTAAAAGGAAACTGGCGATCGAATTAAGGAATTTAATCTTAGTCCTGTATTAGTAGGGTTCGTCAGAACCAAAATCCTCGCTTATCGCTCTCTACATCCGTCTGACGCACCTTACAAGTCGATGGGAGTGGCACACTTGCGTAAGTGCTGTTAGAAAAGAGCAACCTGTAAATATTCATTTATTTCTCTTGGCAATCCCTTCATTTCATCATACAATAAATTTTGACTTAATATTTCTTGCGCGATCGCCTCCACCACCGGTACACACACCGAATTCCCAATTTGCTTGTAACTTTCTCCCGCACTTGGATAACTTTTAAAATCTTCAGGAAAACCCATAAGTCGATAACATTCCTTCAGCGTCAACTTTCTCACCATATCTTGCTCAGGAATGTAGATAAAAAACCTGCCAGATGTTTCTTGCGAAGGAATTGTCGGATGCACTCCATCTACCGAATAAATGCGATTAGGCTGTCTGTGAACCCTCGATAAATGTTCTGTATTCGGCCTCACGCCTGTTTTCCAAGTACCTTTATTTCTGTAACCTACAAACAAAAGTCCCGAATCTTGCTTTCTCGGATAATCAATTAAAGTATACTCAGATTTATCCACTATTTCAAAATCCCCAGTCTTGTCTAGAAATTCCCTGAGTTTTGGAGTCACTTGGGTTTTAAGCCGAGAAAAATTGAATGGTTTACCTTTAGTTGCAATAATGAATATTCTTTCACGATGTTGAGGAATTCCAAAGTCTTTAGCATTCAGCATTTTGTAATTCACGCTGTATCCCAAATCTTCAAGACTGGCAATAATTACTTTTAAGGTATTTCCCTTGTCGTGATGGATTAAGTGCTTGACATTTTCGAGAACGATAACTTTAGGCTGCTTGATTTTGATAATTTTACAAATCTCGAAAAACAGTGTGCCTCTAGTATCTTCAAAACCGAGCTTTTTGCCGCAGATGCTAAAAGGTTGGCACGGAAACCCGGCGACTAAAATATCAAAGTCTTCTAACTCGACGGGATTTATTTTACTGATATCTCCAAAAGGAACCTCACCGAAATTTTCCGTGTAAACTTGTCGGCATTTGCTGTTAATTTCGCAGGAAAAAACGCATTTAAAGCCAATTTTTTCAAACGCTTGTCTGAAACCTCCTATTCCTGAAAACAAATCTATAAATTTCATTTTGGCTCAGCTTTAACACAAACAAATCATCTATACAATAATAACCGATTTTGCATCCTAGATAAGTGAGCAATGGCTAAAAAAACAGAATTACCCGATCCCAGACTTCTTGAAGAAGTCCGTGATATAACAGCGATCGCGTCTTAAGTTCACTCATCAATTTCTCTGTCCAGCCCGATCGACTGTAGCATAGGAGCGATCGGCAAATTGCAGGAATTGTCGATCGCCAAAAATTTCCCCCGCATTCAACCAACCAATGTCCCAAACTTGTCCCGCAGCCGACTAAACTAGAAATAGCAGCAAAAAATACAGCTATTGTTTACTTTCTTTCACCAACCATGAGTCAAACCTTGGAAAACCTCACCGCAATTGATGACAAGCTATCCAAACGCCACATCGACCTCGATCCAGGCGGCTACTTCATCATCTATCTCGATCGCGAAACCAGCTTAATTTGTGCCAAACACTTCACCAACATCATCGACGATCGAGGCCTCGCCGTCGATCCCGAAACTGGCAAACCCATCCCCGCCCGTGGCAAAGTAGAACGCACCCAATCCACACTTTTTACAGGCAGAACCGCCAAAGAACTTTGCGTCAAAATCCTAGAAGAAACCCGCCCCTGTCCGGTGACAATGTTAGATCACGCGGCTTATCTGGGACGGGAATTTTTACGGGCAGAAATCGCATTGTTGAGCGATCGAGAATACGTTCAAGATTAGTGCAGCCCTGCCTTAATTTCTTGACAAAACGGCAACCGATCGAATTTATCAGCACCCGATCACGAAAAACCTTGATACCAGAAATAAGTCACCATCGGAATCACTGTCGCCAACACCAACAGCACAACCACAACAACTGTGGCATTGCCTTGGTCTGTTTCTTCAGCTTTTTTAAACGTGCCTTCAACTTGAATGTTGTCAACAACTTCAGGAGGACCCGGATCGGGTTCGCCCGACAAAACAGTTGCAATGCGCGTACTTGCAGCCGCAAATGCCTCGTTGTATTTATTGGCTTCCCGCAGGGGCACTTGCACGGTTTCCCCAGCTACACTCTGGGCAATTTCATCGGTTAGCAGGGATTTCACCCCTTCGCCGGTGCGAATTGCCGCGCTGTTGGTAACAGTGTCGAGAACGAGTAAAATTTGATTAGTCTGGTCTTCTTTTGCGGGAAACCACTGTTCAAACAGTTGGTCGGTGAAAGTGGCAGTCGTTTCGCCGTAGTCTAAGCGGTGGATGGTGACAAACCTGACTTGTTTCCCTGTTTTGTTTTCCAGGTTGTCGAGCACGCTGCTGATATTGCTTTCGCTGCTGCGGCTGAGCACGTCACCTTTGTCGAACACCCAAGTTCGATCGCCCGCCGACAACACGGGCATTTCGTACACGCCAGTCGCCAATGCCGGCAATACTGCCATCTGGGATGCGATTAGGGCGATCGCGATCGTCGCCGCCAAAGGTTGGAGATATTTTCTCCAGTTAAATAATTGCTTCAGGAGTCGGGTCATGAGGTTAACCGTAAAACTGACTTTTTTCCAAAAATACTATAGAAACCCCCGTAAAATTCATTTTATGCAGGGCAATATTTACAATTAGCTCGCCACTGGAACTCCCCGCCCTATTATTTTAGGATTCTAACTATGGAACCAGCAGACACTTATAAAGGTTGGATTATTCAATCCCAGAAAGTCTTCTACGTCGAGGTTTGGGATAGCCGCGGCAACCGCCACGTCGCCGTCCAAAATGCCAAGACTGAGGAGGAAGCTTTGGAATTGGCCAAAAAGTGGATAGACAAATATGAGTCAAAACCCGGAAGAATGCCGATCGACGTACCCCATCCTTTCGGAGATATGATCGATATGCCATTTTAACTCAGTTGACTGTTGACTGTTGACTGTTAACAGTTAACTTTACAGCTTGTCGGCTGCTCTACTAGAGACAAAACCTCTTCAAATCGAGCAATTATTGCAACTGACGCAGCCAAAGACTATGCCAGTTGCGTCCCGGACGGCATTTGTCATGAGATAAAATTACGAAATTCCTCGCAATTTCCGCGTATTTTCTACCAAACTCCGAGCAAATTCGTCGAACCTTTCAGACAGTTTTTCATCCAACAATTTACCATCGGGACTAAAAGCTTTCCAAGCTTGTCCGATCGCAATTTGTTCGGGAATTACCCAAGCGTGCACCCATCTCAAAATCACGCGCAAATCGTTGAGTGCGTTGTTGTTCACTTGCCCTCCCAAAACGCTAATCCCACCCGCAACTTTCCCGTCCAAATGCTCAAAACTCATCAAATCCAGGGCATTCTTGAGAGCACCGCTGATGCTACCGTGATACTCCGGCGTTGCCAAAATCAAGGCGTCGGCTTGCTTAACCGCATTCTGCAGCTTTTCCACATCGGGGTAATCGATATAATCATTCTCACCATTGCAGAATGGCAGATTGAGCGATCGCAAATCGAATATTTCAATTTCCGCGCCCAGGGCTTGCGCCCGTTCTGCTGCCACATTCAATGCTAACTGGCTGTATGAACCAGCCCGCAAACTTCCACCAATGCCGACAATTTTTACCATAAAGCTTAAAAACAAAAACTGATTTACTAAAACGTACTCATTACGAGTATGATTAACATAGCAAGTTCGATCGGCAACTGTCAAGTAAAGTTTCCGATGTAGAAAATAGAAGGAAGAACACAAGGTTATGGGTAGGAGGGGTGAGTGCTCGCCCGGTAAGGGAAAACAGACTCGGATCGTTTACAAACCGCTATTTTGAGGCGCCTCTTAAGATCCCCGCGAGAGATAAACCCATCCAACACCCGCCATCTTGTTAAAATAAATGAACGTAGCAAACTAAAAGCGGTCAATCTTGGCAGTCTTCAACATTGGGCAAAGCAATATGAAAAATTCTTGGAAACACGCATGGCTGGGGCATCTAGCTGTAAACAAAGACAAGTCGAGCCAGAATCCTAAAAAATCAATTCCAGGACGGAATCTTTGGCGCATCCTGGGCAGTTTGGTGATTTCTCAAGGAATATTGCTCTCGACCCCGGTGTTTGCCGACAGCGCGCCAAACACCATGAGTTACAGCCAACTGATCGACAACATAGAAAAAGGGCAAATCAGTAAAATCGAAGTAGACGAAACTCAAAAAACTGCCAAGGTTAGGCTAAAAAATCAAAAAAGCGATCAGACCCAATCAGTTAGTCTGTTCGACTACAACAACCGAGAACTGTACTCGCAAATCCGTGCCAAAAAGATTGACTTTGAAGTCAAACAAACAGCCGACAACGCCGCCGCAGTCAGTTTAGTAGTAAACTTGCTAGTGATTTTTGCAGTGTTGGCAGTGTTGATGGCCATCCTGCGCCGATCGACCCAATCTCAAGGAAATGCCATGAACTTCGGCAAATCCAGAGCTCGTTTCCAAATGGAAGCTAAAACCGGCGTGATGTTCGACGACGTAGCAGGCATCGAAGAAGCTAAAGAAGAACTGCAAGAAGTCGTAACCTTCCTCAAAAAACCCGAACGCTTCAACGCCATCGGCGCCAAAATTCCCAGAGGAGTTCTGTTAATCGGGCCTCCAGGAACCGGCAAAACAATGCTGGCAAAAGCCATCGCAGGCGAAGCAGCCGTCCCCTTCTTCAGCATCTCCGGTTCCGAATTTGTCGAAATGTTTGTCGGAGTCGGCGCCTCCCGCGTCCGCGACTTGTTCCGCAAAGCTAAAGAAAATTCGCCCTGCATCGTCTTCATCGACGAAATAGACGCCGTAGGAAGGCAGCGCGGCGCTGGTATCGGCGGCGGCAACGACGAACGCGAACAAACTCTCAACCAGTTGTTGACAGAAATGGACGGCTTTGAGGGTAACAGCGGCGTGATTGTGATTGCAGCTACTAACCGGCCCGACGTACTCGATACCGCCCTGCTGCGGCCCGGCAGGTTCGATCGGCAAGTAACGGTAGATTTACCCAGTTACAAAGGGCGTTTGGGGATTTTGCAAGTTCACGCGCGCAACAAAAAACTCGACCCAGAAGTTGCCCTAGACACGATCGCCCGCCGCACTCCCGGCTTTTCCGGCGCCGACTTGGCAAACTTGCTCAACGAAGCAGCTATTCTCACAGCGAGGCGTCGCAAAGATACGATTACTAACCTAGAAGTTCACGACGCGATCGACCGAATTACGATCGGGCTTACCCTCAACCCGCTGCTGGACAGCAAGAAAAAGTGGATGACAGCATACCACGAAGTTGGACACGCCTTAGTCGCGACCATGCTCAAAAATGCTGACCCGGTGGAAAAAGTAACGATTATTCCCCGTTCCGGCGGCATCGAAGGCTTTACTAGCTTTGTACTCGATGACGAAATGCTCGACAGCGAAGGTTTGAGGAGTCGGGCTTTGCTGCTAAACCGAATTAAAGTAGCTTTGGGGGGACGAGCGGCGGAGGCCGAAATTTATGGCGATGCTGAAATCGACACCGGTGCCGGTAGTGATCTCAGAAAAGTTAGCAGTCTCGCGAGGGAGATGGTAACGCTTTACGGAATGTCGGATTTGGGGCCTGTGGCTTTGGAGAGTCCGAACAATGAGGTGTTTTTAGGCCAGAATTGGAATTCGCGATCCGAGTATTCCGAAGACATGGCAATCAAGATCGATCGCCAAGTCCGGGAAATTGCCTGTGAGTGCTACGAAGAAGCTCGCCGGATTATCCGCGAAAACCGAGCTTTGGTAGACAAACTTGTAGAAGCGCTGTTGGATGAAGAAACCATCGACGGCGACGAATTCCGCCAAATTGTCGAGCGGTACACCCAGTTGACCAAAAAAGAGTTGGCACCAACGTAAAGAGTCATTAGTCATTGGTCATTAGTCATTAGTTATTCAAGTTTGTAGTGATGACTTTATTCCTCATTCTCCAAAAAATAAGGACTTTAGTCCTTACTACAAACTCAAAAAAATGACTTTTAACTAATTACTAATGACTACTATAGCAATCCTTGCAGGAGTCGTAAATTTTTACCCGACCCCAACCCTCCCCTTACGAAGGGGAGGGAGTAAGAAATTAACAAATGATGCGAGGATTGCTATCACTACTAACTAATGAGAAATTAAGATTGTTGCGCGTACATTTCCCGAAGTACCAAAGCCGGGTCTACCCAGCGGCCGCCGTACTTCAATCCCCAGTGCAAGTGAGGCCCACTCGTGCGGCCCGTCATCCCAACTCTGGCAATTCTCGCACCCGCAGGCACTGTTTGACCTTGCCAAATTTGCACGGTACCTTCGCTATCGGTATAATAACGCCCGCCGTTAGCTGTTAGCACTCGGCCTCTGAGGTGACAGTAGATGTGTTCCCAATTTCCCGATCGCACCACCATACCAGTGCCGCATCGGCCATCTTCCCAAACTTCCACAATTTGCCCGCCCCACCAATTGCGGATATAGCTGCCTTCCGGGGCGGCCAAGTCCAAACCGTAATGAAAATCCCCGCCACGGGGGCCGAAGGCGGAAGTGTATGTTTCAAAGTTTTCGACTGGAAAAGAAGCTTCTTGCCACAAATTACCCGTCGCTACTCTGTTTGGTAAGCCTGACTGAGCTTTGACTACCTGCTGCTGCAAATAAGGGCTGATCAAAACAATGCCGATCGAAAGTGCCAGCAGCAGCATCTGTCTGAGACGAAAAAAGCGTTTTGCCGTCAGCGGGCCTCTAGAGTTTTGCAGGATTTTTTTCACGGCTCAAAGTTAAATGTGTGTGCGAGTGTGCGTTGTCTGTTAGGCTCACATCTTGCACCAATGTCAATAAAGCTTTCAGGGTCGGGCTTTCCGGCCCACGCCACAAAAAAATCATTCTTTGTGGGGTGGGCCGGAGAGCCCGTTTCTGAGGTGCAAGATGGTAAGTTATGCCAATTCGCTGCAAGATTGGCTTTGAGCTCTACCCGCGATCGCGAATCAGTTTAATAACAACGTGTATCTTACTCCATCCAAAACCCGTGTCAAGGCTTCCGGGAAAATGCCCAGGGGTGATAAAAAAAAATTGGCCGAGGAATTGCTGCTGCGGTTGAATTCGATCGAGCTTTTGCTTGACACTATAGTTAAGTTCGGAGATTTTGGATAACATCCAAAATCTCAAATTCATCACAAACATCAAGCAATGCTTACTGAAATTTTTCCCTTTAGTTTTGCCATAGACGCAACTGCGATCGCCGGTGCGTCCTTGTGGTCTTTGGCCCTGTACTGGGGCCTGTCGCCCCTGACAGAATGGGTAATCCTGCAACTCAACCGCTGGATGAATTTTGCCGAGAGATCGCTCTACACCTCGGAAGCCGAGTTTGAAAGAACCCGCCAAGCGAGAGAAGCTCAAAATGCCTTTTACGCTTCGCTGTTGAGCATTCTGCCCTTTTTGATTGCGGGCGGATTGTGCAATTGGGGCGTAGAATTTTCTCTGGGTACTGGTTGGGCGGTATCTATGGGTACGATCGCCTGTATTGGCGGCGGCGTTTACGAACTCGGCCGCCGAGACGCTCAATCTTAGGCGATTTTAGATTTTGGATTTTGGATTTTGGATTGCTGAAGATATTCCGGGATTCGCAGGGTTCTAGAATGGACGATCGTCTCAAATCCAAAACTCAAAATCTAAAATAGACGAGCAATTACATAAATCTTTGATAGGGCCGGTCAACCGCAGATGTAAGGCAAATAAACACAGATAAACGCAGATAATTTTAAGAATAGTTATTGTAGGGTGCGTCAGTTGTACAATCTTCGCTAAATACAGATCGTATTGTTGCTGACGCACCCTACGGCCTCAGATTCACTAATTATGTAGGGCACGCACTGCTCACCTTACGTCTGATTTGGGGATAAATCAAATGAAATACCAACCAGAACCAATATCATTAAATCAAGCCCGCGCCGCCTTCCAAAAAATCTGGGGATACGACGACTTTCGACCACCCCAAGGAGAAATCGTCGGTAGTTTATTAGCCGGAAAAGATACAATTATAATTATGCCGACAGGTGGCGGCAAATCAATCTGCTTTCAACTGCCAGCTTTGTTGCAAACAGGCTTAACTTTGGTTGTTTCGCCGTTAGTCGCACTGATGGAAAATCAAGTGCAAGAATTGCGCGATCGCAATCTTCCTGCTTCCCTCCTCCACAGTCAATTGCCAACAGCGCAGCGCCGACAAACTATGCAATCGCTGCAACAAAACAAATTAAGATTGCTGTACCTGTCTCCCGAAACGTTACTCAGCAAGCCTGTTTGGGAAATTATCAGTCAGCCGCACATCCAAATCAACGGTTTAATATTAGATGAAGCTCACTGTTTAGTGCAGTGGGGTGATACTTTTCGACCAGCTTACCGCCGTTTGGGAACAGTCCGACCTGCTTTGTTGAAAGCTAAACCAGCAAACAGTAAAATTGCGCTCGCCGCTTTCACCGCTACCGCAAACCCGGAAGCACAGCAGACAATCAAAAATGTCTTGCAACTGCAAAAACCAGAAGCCTTTCTGCTAAGTCCCTACCGTTCTAACCTGCACCTGCAAGTGCAGACTGTCTGGACGCCGAGAGGACGCAAGCAGCAATTATTAAATTTTATCAAAGAGCGACAAAAACAAGCAGGTTTAGTCTATGTCCGCACCCGAAAAGATAGCGAAAATTTGGCGGATTTGTTGGACGCAGCAGGTTATGAAACAGCAGCATATCATGCAGGTTTGAGTCCAGAATCACGACGAAAAATAGAAACAGCTTGGCTGAACAATGAGCTTAAATTCGTGACTTGTACGTCAGCATTCGGGATGGGAATTAATAAGCCAGATGTCCGGTGGGTTGTTCACTTTCAAGCACCTTTGCTATTATCGGAATACATTCAGGAAATTGGTAGAGGCGGACGCGACGGCAAATCGGCGATCGCCCTGACATTGATTAGCGAACCGACGGGTTTGCTTTATCCTGAAGATAAACAAAGAGGGCAATTTTTTCAAGATAAATTGCGATCGCAATACCGAGAAGCTCAGCAATTAGCCAAAAAACTGCCAGTTAAAGGCGATATAGAAGCAGTTTCTCGTGAATTTCCCGAAAGCGATCTCGCCCTTTCAATCTTGCACAGCAGCGGACAATTAACATGGCAAGATCCTTTTAATTATGCGATCAATAAATCTCCACAGCAAAAAGGGGAAAAACAAAACTTTAGCGCAGCGGAAGAAATGGCAAAATATCTCAAACATCGAGAGTGCAGGTGGCAATTTTTGCTGCAAGCTTTTGGTTTTACCAAGGAAGCTACATCAATGCGCTGCGGCCACTGCGATAATTGTCGATAGAATTGACGATTATACTCAAACGACTTAACCACTCCGACCAAAGAAACCGGGTTTTTTACCCAGTCTGCGGGCCCAAAGGAAGTATTGCGGTGAAAAAAACCGGTTTCTCGCTAGCCGTGCGATCGCGAACTAACTCACAGATGTTATGATGAGGATATTTGCTTTACACACTTGGCAAAAAATAGTAAAAAGTAAGTCAGGAACCTCAGCCTAAAGGCATGAGGCTTGAAAGAGAAATCTAACAAGCCATCCTGCCCAGCCTAAGTCTTAACTGACTACGTTTTTTGAGTCACGACACCGGGCGGATGCGAAGCTAGTCCCCTGCTCTGTCGCTAGTAGTTAAACAACTTTAAGGTCACTGAAGTAGTGCTGCTAGCCTAACAAGCTCAGAAAACCTTGGCGAAGCTAACTTTACCCCAGAAATGGGAGTTTGAGGCAACCATACCTCATCGGAGGGGCAACCATACCCCTCCACCCCGCGAGGGGATTTAAATTAATGTAAAGCCGTGCTTTTAGCACGGGGTTTCTACCCATTTTTCTGATGATAGAAACAGACACTGCGGCACAGATTTACACAGTAGAAAATACAGAGGAATTCGATCGCAGTAATGTCAATCAGCGATTAGATATTTGGCTGTCAAACCAGATACCGGACTTATCCCGATCGCGAATCCAAACTCTCATATCACAAGGCAACGTCAAAGTCAACGACGAAACCTGCACCTCGAAAAAAATATCAGTAAAAACGGGCGATCGCATCCAAATTATCCTACCTGAAATCCAAGCCACAAACTTGCAGCCCGAAGCAATCCCCCTCGACATTCTCTACGAAGACGACAGCCTAATTATCATTAACAAACCAGCCGGATTAGTCGTCCACCCAGCCGCCGGACACCAAGACGGTACATTAGTCAACGCTCTGTTAGCCCACTGTCCCCTAGCAGAAATAGGCGGAGTTCAGCGGCCGGGAATCGTACACAGATTAGACAAAGATACAACGGGTGCGATCGCGATCGCCAAAACCGACATAGCCCACCAACACCTCCAAGCCCAACTCAAAACCAAAACCGCCCGCCGCGAATATTTAGGCGTAGTTTACGGAACTCCCAGCAGTGAAACAGGCACAATAGACCTACCCATCGGGCGGCATCCCACAGACCGCAAAAAAATGGCGGTAGTACTAGTAGAAAAAGGCGGTCGCCCCGCAGTTACTCACTGGACAATCAAAGAAAGAATCGGCAACTATTGCTTAATGCACTATCAATTAGAAACCGGCCGCACCCATCAAATTCGCGTGCATACAGCGGAAATAAAACATCCGATTGTGGGCGACCCGATGTACAGTTCCAATCGTTCTATCGGCGTCAATTTAACCGGACAAGCCCTCCACGCATGGCGGCTGACATTGCAGCATCCCGTCACAGGAGAATTAATAGAGGCGATCGCACCTTTGCCCGATCAATTCAACACCCTGCTAAAAATATTGCGGTTGCGGGCTAATATTTGATAATTGGTATAGCAGTCACCAAAGCTTTTAGGGCAAGTCGCCATCAGGCGTTGAGAATTTTATCTACCTTGATTGCTTTGTTCAACATTCCCTCCAGGATATTGTTTCTACCTTAACTTTTTTTAATAGCACAAGTATCACTTAGATGCTAGTGCAAGTCTGGGATGTTACTGGTCTGTGCAAATTTGTTGATGTCAAACATATCAAGGTAGCGGTTTGTCTCATTTCTCCCCATCTTATCTACTTTTATAGGAGCGATCGAGTTCTTGCAACCCTGACACCAGATTGCCCAGTTCCATGACGTAAGCACCCCTAATCTTCTTTGTGTTGCTAAAACTCACCTTGGCATCGCTAAATACAACTACTGGAGTGACCTTGGTTAACTTCTTAGCTTTTTTGATAGCTGTGACTTCTTTGGCAATCTGTGCCAGAAAGTCTTTCTCAAAATCTCTCAATTTCCCGTAAGATAGACGCTTGAGCGCATCCCCATCCAACATAACTACGGTTGAGTGAGACTTCACATCAAGGATAAAATTGACTCCTTTAGGCGATCGCAGCCACACATCGATATCGCCTACTTCCGGCAATCTTAAGTTGTACTCAGCTATCCATCCAGATTGGATTAGCGACTCCAAAACTTGCTGAGTCTTTTCTTCACCACAGGCCCCTTGGTCAAATCTCTGAGACGACTTCCAAAACGTTTTCCCGTCCTCAATGAACGGAAGGGCGATTAATGCCCCTATCACAATAGCTGCGACCAAAAATAAAGGAGCAAAAGGTGCTACCGCGTATACCAGCAGTGGCAACAACACTAGCCCTGTCGCGGCACCGTACCTGTATAAGGCTTTGGTACGAAGCTGTTTAGCATGGCGGCGCAATGGTTTTCCAGCATCTTCGTTATATTGCGGCTGCATAAATGCACCTATGCACTTAGAGTTGACAATGAGAAAAGGTCGAATTATTTTTCTTCCTTCTTCCCTCTTCCTTCTTCCCTCTTCCTTCTTCCTTCTTCCCTCTTCCTTCTTCCCTCTTCCCTCTTCCCTCTTCCCTCTTCCTTCTTCCTTCTTCCTTCTTCCTAATGACAAAAAATTATGAGTCCCGAGTTTTGGATTCCAAGTTTAGTAAAAAACTCAAACCTCAAAACTCAAGACTCAAAACTCTCTCAGCCTAAAAGCCGATCGATTCAGTCGATCGCCCG
The DNA here is from genome assembly GCF_036701945.1 of Microcoleus sp. MON1_C1. Taxonomy (NCBI): domain Bacteria; kingdom Bacillati; phylum Cyanobacteriota; class Cyanophyceae; order Oscillatoriales; family Microcoleaceae; genus Microcoleus; species Microcoleus sp. MON1_C1. The sequence continues at coordinate 52,659 of NZ_JAUBRO010000015.1, forward strand.
ACACAAATAATTGCATCAGGGCAGTATCAATTACCGGCGACGGGGAACCATCGAGTCGATATTGATATTAGCCAGAGGCACGCGCGGCGGCGGAGTAGTAGGAATGGGCATATTGCGCGCCATACCCAAATAGTTCGACGGATCGCCAGCCTTCGGCTGCTGTTCTTGAGGAACAAAACGGCGGACACTTGTCTGCCAGATGATTTGCGGGAAGCCAAGCTGCGAACGGTGGTATTCGCTGTAGCGGGGCGTCTTCAAATTGAAAGGAGTGTCCCCTCCAACTCGCTGAGGCAAAATTCGGCGCTGCTGGTAAGGTATTGTGTCATAGCCGAACTTTTCGAGGTACTCTTCGCTATTGACCAACTCGTCAATAAAGCCTTGAGGCCCCTTATTGGCTACTACGATCGACCAAGCAATCTTTTCGCGCTCGCTGTAAACATCCCGGCCCAAAATGCGCTGCACGCACATTTCCACAAACCGATAGTTGCTGTTAGTTTGGTAATTCCGCTCTAGGAAAGGAGAAGAAGTCGCCAAACCGCGAATAAAGTCCCGCACAGTAATTTGGCCGAACTTAAGTTGCGACTCCAAAGACTTTTGGCGGTTGCTCTTGAGGATTTGGTGTTCGCTGTAAATCTGGCGATATCCAGCCCAAATCAAATTGTCCATGTCTCCAGGCGAGAGCACATTTTCAGTTGTGAAAATTCTCGGCTGCTCGTCGCTCCCCACTTCAAAACCAGCAACGCGCTGGTTTTGGCTCTTGGGGGCGTAGCTTAATAAAGGTAGCGCCACGTTAAAATCTCCGTTATCTCAAATTTCAGAAATAGTTGACACCGTGAGCTGCCAGCATAACGGATACAACTAACCAACATACAGATTAGGGGATTCCCGCAATCTAAATCTGATTTTCCTGAATTTTTGCAACAATCTGTAACATTTGTTGACTTTGGGGAAGGAAGAAGGAAGAAGGAAGAGGGAAGAAGGAAGAAGGAAGAAGGAAGAGGGGAGAAGGAAGAGGGGAGAAGGAAGAGGGGAGAAGGAAGAGGGGAGAGGGAACTTAGGCAGAAAGAAGGCTCGTTCCCCGGGAGCGGGCAGGAACGCCGCTCGGCGAGGCTCTGGCTCGTCAAACAGGAGGCAAACGGCTCCCGCCAAGCATTCCCAGGCAAAGCTGGGGGAACGAGCTTAAGAGCTGGGGAACGAGCTTACAAATTACCAGCCCAGAGCCGAATAAAACTCGCTGGCGGGTACTTGAGCTGCTGCGGGTTCTGATGTTGCATCCGAGTCTGGTTGCACCCGAATTTCGGTACAAAAAGTCGATGTGCTGAAACCGCCAAAGCGTTTTACGCTACTCGTCCGCATCCGCACGTTCGGATTAGCAAACCAGAAACGCTCGATCGAACTCATCGTCTCGTATTCGGTAATCAGCAGCAGCCCATCCTCATCATCCATCTCAAAACGGCCAGCCACCGGCACAATTTCCGCATAGCCGCGTTCCCGCAACATCAAGCCCTGGCGGGGATTTTCAGGATCGGGGACGATCGCGAACACCGTAGACCCTTTATGATTCTCATCATCCTTATCCCACGCCATCGAGCCGTGCCAAGTCACAAAAGCCCCCCCAGCAGCCCGGCTCGGATCGACTTCGTGCATCTTGCAAATCTCCGCCACTCGCGCGTCATCTGCGGCCAGGGCTGTTACCTGAATATTTGAATCCCCAATCTCCGCTTGACGAAAAGCGAGATGGTGAGTGCTGCGCTGAGAACGCCACTCCCCAGCACTGCTTTGAAAAAACTCCATGGCATCCATACGAACTAGCTCCTTTGGCTTAGGCTTCCCTGTCTTTACGCCTTTTTATGATAAAGCTCCCCTCACTTAGATGTACTTTTGCTACACAAATTAGTCTTAAAATGTCTACTTTGGACATATTGTCAAGGGAATGTTATGATAGTTTACAATGTAGGAGACACAACAAATCCTGCGAAACGTCATTCCGATCAATTTCGCATCAATCTCAGCAAACTGGAGGAGCGATTTATGGATATGCCTACAACCAGCCTCAGCATGGAACAGCAGTTCAAACTTCAAGTGCTGCGCGAAGAAGTCAAAAGGTTAAGCCAAGACCAAGCTCAGGAATACTTGCTCGAAGTTATGCGGCAAAACATGGTCAAAGAAAACCTGTTCAAGTATTGGATGAAGAAAATGTGAACTCTTCGAGCATTTCTTCACAAAAATCAGTGGCTTGTATCTGCAAAAAGTGCGATCGAGCTTTTAATCATAAAATCCCAAATCCCGCTTTCTCCAAGAAAGCGGGATTCTAAATTCACAAAAGCTTTACGGGTTTTTTTTTGTCGCTACCAGACTCAGCAAATTAAATATTTTTAATCTCTTAGAAAGGGACTTTGTTTGTGTAGCGATAGCTTAAAACCTGTCGCGGAATCAACCAAAACGGCCACTCACATAATCCAAAGTAGACTCTTCTTTCGGACTTTGGAAGATTACCTCAGTCTTGTCACACTCCACAAGATAGCCAAACCGCTTCCCATCGTCAGAAAGTTTAGCATTGAAAAAAGCAGTCAGGTCAGAAACCCGAGAAGCCTGCTGCATATTGTGAGTAACGATCACAATCGTATACTTCTCCTTGAGTTCCCGCATCAACTCCTCAATCTTAATCGTAGAAATCGGGTCAAGAGAAGCGCAAGGTTCATCCATTAACACTACATCAGGATTAATCGCGATCGCCCTAGCAATACACAAACGCTGCTGCTGGCCACCCGAAAGAGAAAAACCGCTTTGCTTTAACTTATCCTTCACCTCATCCCACAAATAAGCTTGGCTGAGCGATTTTTCCACCAGCTCATCCATATCCCCCTTATAATTGTTCACCCTCGCACCGTAAGCAATGTTGTCATAAATCGACTTGGGGAAAGGATTCGGCTTTTGAAACACCATCCCAATCTTGCGGCGCACCTCCACAGCATCAATATCAGGATCGTAAAGATTTTGACCCTGGTAATCAATTCTACCCTCTAAACGAAAACCGCTAACTAAATCGTTGAGGCGGTTAAAACATCGCAGAATTGTACTTTTACCGCAGCCCGACGGCCCAATCAAGGCAGTAATGCGATTTTTAGGAATCTCCATTGAAACATTTTTAACCGCGTGAAAACCGCCGTAAAAAATATTGATATTTTCTGTCCGTAAAACTGTTTCCGCTTGCTTGTCTAAATCCATCATCATACAGCTAACTATCCAATCGAATTTTACAAAATAAGGAGAAGATGAGAGTGCGAAAGTTGGAGATGGGGAAAATCTTCCTTCTTCCTTCTTCCTTCTTTTTACCCGTTCGCCAAGTCGAAGGCTCTTCTTCCTTCAATACACTCAATACACTTTTTTGTGAGTAGCCCAGCGAGAAAGAATACTCGTCAGCAAAACCATCATCACCAAAATCAAAGATGCCGCCCAAGCCAATTCTTTCTGTGCCTTAAAAGGAACCGTTGCAAAGTTGTACACCAAAACCGAAAGACTCGGAGTTGGCTTATCAAATCCTGCCGGCCAAAAAGGCGAATTTAGTGCCGTGAAAATCAAAGGAGCAGTTTCTCCCGCAGCGCGAGCAATTGCCAGAGTCACACCCGTTAAAATAGCGGGAATTGCCGCAGGCAAAACCACCTGCAACACCGTTTGATAATTAGAAGCACCCACACCAACCGACGCCCATCTAATATCTTGCGGGACTATTTGTAGAGCTTCGTCAGTAGTCCGCACAATCGTCGGCAACATCAGCACGGCCAGCGCCGCGCCCCCTGCAATTGCCGAAAAACCTCCCATATTTACCACGAACAAACCGTAGGCAAATACCCCTGCAATAATCGAAGGAACTCCGCTGAGGACATTAGTAGCAAAGCGCACCCAGCGAGCGATTTGGCCTTTGCTAAATTCAGACAAATAAACTGCTGCCAACACGCCAAAAGGAACAGCAATTAAAGAAGCAATTCCCACCGTCATCAATGTACCGAGAATTGCATTAGCAATACCGCCTCCCGATAGTCCGGGCGGAGGTGGCAGCTTGGTAAACAAGTCTAAATTCAGGCGATTGAAACCTTGTACGGTGACGTAGGAAAGCACTGCAAACAAAGGCAAAAGACTAATTGCTAAACAGGCTCCTGCTAGTACCGTCATCGCGATATTGAACAGCGATTGCGGACTGCCTTTAACCTTCTTCAAACTGCCTGGATTCGAGGCAAAAGGATTGCGCTCTTCCGATGAGAGATTTGACATAAATCAACAATGTATGGGAATTTGCGGCAAACTTTTAGTTATACTTCGCTCTGACTTGAGAAACAATCCACTCTGCCAAAATATTAACAATCAGTGTCAGAATAAACAGAATTAGCCCCGTGTACATCAGAGCTGCTACTTGCAACCCGGAGGCTTCCGCAAACTGATTTGCCATCAAAGAAGCAATAGTATTTGCCGGAGCTAGCACTGAAAGACTTAACTGATTGGAATTGCCAATTAACAGAGTTGCAGCCATTGTTTCTCCCATGGCGCGACCAAGCCCGAGCATAATTCCGCCGACAATGCCGGAAAAAGCCGCTGGTACGAGCACTCTAAAAATTGTTGTCCAGCGAGTAGCTCCTAAACCTAAAGATGCTTGCCGCAATTCGGGCGGGAGACTTGCCAAAGAGTCACGGGAGATAGCAGTAATAATGGGCAAAGTCATGATTCCCAAAATTACTCCGGCTGGTAACATTCCCGGGCCCACAGGCGGAGTGCTAAAAATCGGCAGCCATCCGAAGTTACTGTTGAGAAACTTTCCGATGCTGCTAATAATGGGAATCAATACAGCAATTCCCCACAAACCGTAGACTACGCTGGGAATGGCAGCTAAAAGTTCTACTAAAAAAACCAAAGCTGTACGCACTGGCAGCGGCAAAAAATCTTCACTCAAGAAGATTGCAGTCCCTACTCCTAATGGTACAGCAATTAGGAGCGCGATCGCCGAACTGACGATCGTCCCGTAAATCATCGGCAGCGCGCCGTACTCTTCTTTAACCGGATTCCAGCTACTGCCAAATAGAAAGCCCAAACCGTACTGTTGAATCGCAGGTAAAGCCCTATAAGCAACGGTGAGCGCGATTACCAGCAAAATTACCCCAACTCCTATTCCCAAAATCCGAGTCAGCCAGATAAAGCCTTGGTCTAAGGATTTTTCTGCCCCAGAGCGCGATCTGCTCTCTGATTGAGTGCTCTGATTATCTGAAATCATAGAAAAAAAAACCAAATATATAGTAGCGGAAAATAGCCTGTTTCAGAAAAAGCGAGAAGGAAGCAGAAACAAAGACCATAAATCAAATCACATAGGGGCGGGTTGATTCATCCCCTAACTTTTCAACAAATATTTCTGGTAAAACCCGCCCCTTGTATTGTGAAAGAGGTAGATGGCGATTTGCCGGCCAAGCGGGGGCGGGTTTATCAGATTATTGATTTTAGGCAATTATGGTTGGTGAAACCCGCCCCTACACAGATGCACCGATTGTTACATAGAAGAGGGGCGGATTTATTAATCCCCTGACTTTTTAACAAATATTTCTGGTAAAGCCCGCCCCACAGAAATATCTCTCTTCGTTCTTCCTGGTTTTTACCCGCACGCGCAATGCCGAAGGGCTTTTTTCCCTCTGACAACGGACAACAGTCAACAGTCAACAGTCAACACTTACTATTGGGCAACCTCAATCTTGTAATCTGCGCTGATGCCGTCAGCGGCCGCGGCTACTTTTTCTTTAACGTTTTGGGGCAGAGGAACGTAGCCCAATTCGGAACTAACTTTTTGACCTTCAGTTAAGCCGTATTCAACCATCGCCTCGATTGCTTTAGCTTTGTTGGGGTCCGCAACTGTTTTGGGTACGAGCATCCAAGTGTAGGTGACAATTGGATAGGATTGAGCGCCTTCGGGGTCTTCGATAAATGCTCGCAGGTTTTCCGGCAGCGGCACAGTTGCTAAAGCTTGAGAAGCTGACTCGTCGGTAGGTACTACAAATGTGCCTGCTTTGTTTTCCAAAGATGCAAATTTGAGATTGTTGTTTTTGGCGTAGCCGTATTCTACGTAGCCGATGCTGCCGACGGTTTGCAGGACTTGGGCTGTGACGCCTTCGTTGCCTTTTGCACCGAGAAAAGTACCAGTTGTGGGCCACTGTACGGTTTTGCCGTCGCCTACTGAACTTTTCCAGTCGGGGCTGATGGTACTCAGGTGTTTGGTGAAGACGGCGGTGGTACCGCTGCCGTCGGAACGGTGGACAACTGTGATGGCTTGGTCTGCTGGCAATTTAGCGCCCGGGTTTGCCGCTGCAATTTTGGGGTCGTTCCAGTTGGTAATTTTACCGGCGAAGATATCTGCGTAAACATCCCGTGGCAGTTTCAATGGTTCGGTTAAGTCTGGTAAATTGTAGCCCATGACGATACTGCCGGCTGTCATGGGCAGCAAGATGACGCCTTTGTCTGCTGGAACTTTGGCGATTTCGTCGTCTTTCATGGCGGTGTCGCTGGCCCCAAAGTCTACTGTGCCTTTGGTAAATTGTTCGACTCCGGCGCCGCTGCCTACTGATTGATAGTTAATTTGTACTTTGGGGTTGATTTTGTTGAAGTCTTGAAACCAACGCTGGTACAGAGGGGCGGGGAATGAGGCGCCGGCTGCGGTGATGGCTACGTCTGAGGCTAGGGCGAGTTTGGTGTTTGCTGCTGTGCCGGTAGCTGCAACGGGTGATGCTGCGGTGTCGCCGGGGCTAGGGCTGCTGCTCGTGGTTGTGGTCTCGCCGCCGCAAGCTGCTACACTCAGGGCGATCGCCATAGCGGAAATTGCAGTAGTCAAACGGTTTGGATTAATCAAGTTGAGACGAAAAAGCATAGGTATAAAAAATCTGCGATCGTTATATGGGTGTCCCGCATCAGCATAGCGCGCAAAAGTAAAGGTTAGGTTAAGAATCTTTACACTTAATGGCAAATTAATATTAATTAATATTATGAATGTTATTTATGAGCTTGACGATTGTGGATTTATAAGATATAGGCCGCGAAATAGCTACGGAAACAAGCAGTCGATCGCCCGATCGCGAAAAATTCCCCATTAAATTATCACAAGATCCAGGCTTGAGAACCAGAAAACCATACAATGATGGTTGTTTTGACAGTAGTGCTAGTATTAAGAATTTAAAAGCTGCGGGCATTGAAGCTTGCATCTGACAAATGCCTTCTGCCTTATACGTTCTGACAAATGCCGTTTGATGATAATGCCTGCTCCTATTGAATTAATCTGGGCTGTTATTGGTTTGCTCCTGACGATAGGAGGCACTTTTTTGCCTGCATCTGTCACAATTCCTATTGGGTTGTGGGACGATCGAGGACTTCAGGCGTACTCTTTAGGTGTTACCTATCAAATTGGAGCCGTTTTGCTAGTAGGCTGCATGGGGGGGAAAAATGCTGCGGCTCTCTCGCAAATTGCCTATTTAGCATTAGGATTAACTTTGTGGCCAGTTTTTTCTCAAGGCGGCGGCATCGGCTATCTCAAAGAAGCGAGTTTTGGGTATTTGCTGGGTTTTGTGCCTGGTGCTTGGGTGTGCGGCTGGGTGGCTTTTAAGGTGGCTTCGCGGCTGGAATCTATGGCTTTTAGCTGTTTGTGCGGTTTGTTTACTGTGCACGCGATCGGCTTAATTTATCTAATTTTTACTTACTGGCTGCCTCCCGCAAAAAAAACACCTTTATTCGATGAGATTCTTAAATATTCGGTTTATCCCCTGCCGGGACAATTGGCAGTAGTTTGTGCGATCGCAGTGCTGTCATTTACTTTGCGCCGCTTGATGTTTTATTAATTGCGAAGGAAGAAGGAAGAAGGAAGAAGGAAGAAGGAAGAAGGAAGAAGGAAGATGTAACGGGTAATTGTGCAAAATAAGGTTATACTATACATTGCGAAACGGGAGAGTCATCTCGCTGCGGCTCGGATTGCTTTGCTGCACTGCATTCTGCTCGCGATGACAAGTGAGATTGGAGTAAATTCTCTCATGCCCGATGCCCCATTTTCTATTGCTTAATTCATGCGTTTTAAAAGAAATCCCTTGTTCTGGATTGCTGCGGTTATCAGTTTAGTTTTAGACCACCTGACTAAGTTTTGGGTGGTACAAAATTTTGAATTGACACTTCCTCCGCAGACGCAGCCGCTGTTACCTGGGGTGTTTCACTTCACTTATGTTGTTAATACTGGTGCCGCTTTTAGTATGTTCAGCAATGGCGGGGCGATTTGGTTGCGCTGGCTGTCTTTGGGCGTTAGTGTGGGATTGATGGTGCTGGCTTGGTTCGGACCGCGAATTAACCGCTGGGAACAAGCTGGCTACGGTTTGATTTTGGGGGGAGCACTGGGGAATGGGATCGATCGATTTGTTTCGGGCCACGTTGTAGATTTTATCGATTTTCGGCTGATTCGCTTCCCCGTATTTAATCTAGCCGATGTGTTTATTAATGCTGGGATTATCTGTTTGCTGATTGCAACTTTTCACAGTGCACCGCCTACTCCGACTACTCCGAGAACTCAGGACGATCGCAATTCTCTTTCAGAGTAGCTTTGAAGGAGCAAGAAGGAAGTTCGCCAACGAATTGGCATTATTGGGATGTCACGGATGTAACAGCTAACTAACGGTAGGGTGCGTCACGGGGGAGATTCTTAGTTTGTGGTCGCCACATTCAACCCTGACGCACCCTACAATGACTTTGGTAATGGCTTAAAATGAGATAAGAACAGACCTATTGTTAAAACTAAATTTGCCCGTGACTCCTAATCCCTTTGCTCAAGAACGCTTACTATTTGCCCCAGCAACGCCCGATGCTGATGCTATCCCGACTATTTTTGCTTTTCCTAACGAGTACACGGTGGGTATTACCAGTCTCGGCTATCAGATAGTGTGGGCAACTTTGGCTGTGCGATCGGATATTGAAGTGGGCCGTTTATTTACTGATATCCGCGAACAACTTCCCCGAAATCCAGAATTACTGGGATTTTCGCTTTCTTGGGAACTAGACTATGTAAATATTCTCAATTTATTGGAATCTCTAGAAATTCCGATTTGGGCGTCAAAACGAACTGATAATCATCCGATAGTATTCGGCGGTGGCCCGGTTTTTACGGCTAATCCCGAACCTTTTGCAGATTTTTTTGATGTGATTTTGCTGGGAGATGGCGAACATCTCATTGACAATTTTATTGATGCTTGTAAAGAAGTCCGTAAAGCCGACAGACAAACTAAATTGCGGCATTTAGCCCAAGTTCCGGGAGTTTACGTCCCCAGTTTGTACGAAGTAACTTATCTGGATGCGGCTGAGGGTATTAAATCGATTCAGCCTGTCGATTCGGGAATTCCCAGTATGGTTGAAAAACAGACTTATCGCGGCAATACTTTATCTGCTTCCACTGTGGTGACAGAAAAAGCGGCTTGGGAAAATATTTACATGGTGGAAGTGGTTCGGAGTTGTCCAGAAATGTGCCGTTTTTGTTTGGCAAGTTATCTGACTTTGCCGTTTAGAACTGCGAGTTTGGAGAGTTCGCTAATTCCGGCGATCGATCGCGGTTTAGCTGTGACTAATCGTTTGGGTTTGTTGGGTGCTTCTGTCACCCAGCACCCGGAATTTGAAGCGTTGCTGGATCATTTGAATCATCCGAAATACGACGGCGTGCGGCTGAGTCTTTCTTCGGTACGGACGAACACGGTGACAGTTAAACTAGCAGAAATATTGACCAACAGAGACAGCAAATCGGTGACAATTGCGGTGGAAAGTGGGAGCGATCGCCTCCGCACAATCGTTAACAAAAAACTCACAAATGACGAAATTATCCAAGCTGCTATCAATGCTAAGGCGGGTGGCTTAAAGGGAATTAAACTTTACGGGATGGCGGGAATCCCGGGTGAAGAAATGGAGGATTTAGAGGAGACGGTGGCGATGATGCGGGCGATTAGAAAAGCCGCTCCCGGTTTGCGGTTGACTTTGGGATGCAGCACTTTTGTTCCGAAATCTCACACTCCTTTTCAGTGGTTTGGAGTGAATAAAGATGCGGAGAAGAGGCTGAAGTTTTTAGATAAAGAATTGCGTAAGTTAGGTTTAGAATTTAGACCCGAAAGCTATAACTGGTCTGTGATTCAGGGTTTGTTGTCAAAGGGCGATCGGCGGTTGTCTCGGCTGTTGGAATTAGTGCGGCATTACGGCGATACTTTGGGCAGTTATCGGCGGGCATTTAAGGAGTTGCGGGGACAGTTGCCGGAAATGGATTATTATGTTTTTCAAAAGTGGGAATTGGAGCAGGTTTTGCCTTGGAGTCATTTAAAAGGGCCGCTACCCGAGGCGACTTTGAAGAAGCATTTGGCTGAGGCGACGAGTCATTTTAGGACGAAGGATTTGCAGTTGACGACTTAGGAAATAGCGGGATGCAAAACATTAAAACTAACTGTTGCTGTTTGTACTGATACAGAGGATAATACTGCAAATGCTGAAACGTGGCGATCGCACTTAACTGTCTAGCCCAACGATAGAATGCCCAATTTTAAATATTCGTCGCTAATTAATGCCACCGTTGAAGCAGTCTGGAACTTTCACGAAAGGCGGGATCTTCTGCAACTTTTGACCCCGCCTTGGCAACCGGTTCAAGATAAGATGAGGAGCGACATACTATAATACAATTATGGCAGAAGTCCAACCCAGGGAAATTCAGCGTTATGTTGCCTCAGACGGTCAAGTGCCGTTTGATAACTGGTATGATTCGCTCCGAGATAGCAAAATTTCAACAATTATCAATAAAAGACTTAACCGAGTTATTTTGGGGAATTTGGGAGATTGTCAATCAGTTGGAAATGGAGTCTTTGAATTAAGGATAGACTATGGCCCTGGTTTCCGAATCTATTTTGGGCAAGTAGGAACAACAATTATACTTCTTCTGTGCGGAGGAGATAAAAGCACTCAAGACCGAGACATTCGCCAAGCAATAGAATACTGGACAGATTATAGGAGTTAAAAAAATGCCTAAAAGTTTACCGTATCATGACTTTTTGATGGCACGGCTAAAAAACCCCAGTTATGCGGCAGTCTATCTCGAAACTCATTTTGAATTAGATGAAGGCGAAGAACCTGACGAAGCATTGCTGAAACGATCTCTGGGCGATGTAGCTGAAGCTCTAGGTCAACCAAAAATGACTCCAGAAGAATATGAATTGCACTTAAAAAAACTGGATGAATTGCTATCGCTACAAGGAAGTGATGCGATTTATAATCTGGCAACTTGGCTGAATGCTTTGGGATTGAAACTAACAGTTGCTGTTTGTACTGATACAGAGGATAATACTGCAAATGCTGAAAGGCGATCGCACTTAACTGTCTAGCCCAACGATACAATGCCCAATTTTAAATATTCGTCGCTGATTAATGCCACTGTTGAAGCAGTCTGGAACTTTCACGAAAGGCCGGACATTCTGCAACTTTTGACTCCGCCTTGGCAACCGGTGAAAATCATTCGCCGCGAAGGGGGACTCGATGTGGGTGCTGTATCAGAATTTCGCCTGTTATTGGGGCCGATTCCTGTAAAATGGGTGGCGACTCACACTGAGTGCGAACAATATCGCTTGTTTGTTGATGAACAAACTGAGGGGCCGATGGCACGTTGGACTCACCGACACGAGTTTACCTCAGAAAATGGCAAGACTAGATTGACAGATGCGATCGCATTTTCAATACCGGGCGGCCCGATTGTCGATTTGTTGTTAGGTTGGTGGGTGGAAATGCGGTTAACAGATATGTTTCGCTACCGCCACGAAGTCACAAAAAGAGAGTGCGAAAAAAATGCAAACAACGGCTGAATATTACTGTGCTTTCTGCGGCGAACCGAGTACAACTTTTGTTGATATCAGCGGTGGTATGGAACAATCTTATATCGAAGATTGTCAAGTTTGCTGTCGCCCGAATGTTCTGTATGTCAGAATAGATGAAGATACTCTCGATATTGAAATAGATACTGACTATCAAGAATAAGTGACTATCAAAATGTATGAATTGCCTGTGATGCAGACTGGGTAGAATTCATAAATTTTGAAGCGGCTGCTTCTACGAAAGCCTTAAAAATTCGAGAGTTGAACGAACAGTTTGGCGACATTTCCGGGTGCCATTGAATTGCTATCATCCAAGGGTGATAGCAGTGTTCCATTGCTTCTACTAAAGTGTCAGGTGCATCGGCTACAATTCGCCAATCGGAGGTTACCTTCCGCACAGCTTGATGATGCCAGGAAACAACTGTTGTTGAAGTTTTTCCCATAATTTTTGCTAGCCGACTGGTTGGCTCAATTTCAATGGTATGCTCGATCGCACGTGGCGGAATTCCCGATCCGTGATTAACCTCGTCTCCGTAAGCATCCGGTACGTGAATCACCAAACTGCCACCGCTGGCTACGTTCAGGATTTGCATTCCCCGACAAATCCCCAACACAGGTATGTCAGCCTTCAAAGCTAGCTTTGCTAAGCTTAATTCAAAATTGTCGCGTTCTGCATTAACCGAGTAAACTGTGCGATCGACATAACCGCCATAAAGTTCTGGGTTGATATCTCCGCCCCCGGAAAAAATCAAACCATCTACTGCATCCAAAATACTAGCGGGATCTAATTGATTGGGGGGCAGTAAAATCGGAATGCCACCAGCCGCTTGAACTGCATCAATATAAGTTCCATTTAAGCGATATTCGCCTGCTGGACAGCGGTTGTATGTTGTGATGCCAACAATCGGAAATTTTTTCATTTGCTAGAGATTGGGAGATAATGATTTAGATTAATACTCAGATTTTGCACTATTTGTAATCAGTTTTTTATGGGCGGACTCGAAGTCCACCCACAATAAAACTTACTTACTTATTGTGGAACAGTCATCTTGCCTGTTTTTGTCTGCTTTATTGTGATTGATTCCTACATTAAACTGATAATTTCCTCCACTGCTGTCTAATTGGTAACAGTTTGAGTATTAGTTTCGGGCAGCGGTTTGCGCGTACACAGATAAGCCAGTGGCCCGAACAGCGGCACTAATGTTAAAGCCCAAAATGCTGTAGACTTCTGCATTTCTCGGCGCGTCATGTCGTCTCCCAACAAAGCCGGAAATAGTAGGCAAAGCAGACAAAAATCTAAACTCGTTACGTGGATAAAACGGCTGGTTTGCCACTGTCCAATAAAATCCGACCAATCGCCTTTTGTCAAGCCAAATGCAACCAACGCAGCAGCGCCTAATGTTAAGAAAATTCCAGTAAAACGGGAGTCTAATATCTTTAAAAAGATATTTTTCTGACCTGGAAATTCTCGATTCGGTTCGCGCAGGGCTAAATAAGGCAGCAAGGCAAAGGCGCCGACGCCAAAGGATAAAGTGGCAAATAGCCATGCAGGTATTTTCTGGCCCCTGCCGTCAGTAAATAAGATGCAACTGTAGATGAGCGGCCAGACTCCCATGATGTAGAACAACGCTACAATTAAAGGGTTGATGTCTGATATTTTGCCTGTGGAAAGATTGGTAATTAGTGTGATGGTTTCTGGGCTGTTGGGTGGTGCAAATACAAAGGCGTAGGTGGTAAATGCAATCCAAAGCAGCCAAAATCCAATTTTTCGGAACATAGTTAGTTTTCTTTACTTCTGATATTACTATAGCAAGCTTAAAGGGTTTTTGAATAAGACTTTTTTTGTTTACCGTAGAGGACGCAGAGGACGCAGAGGAGGAGAGGAGAATATCTGAATGTATTATTATTTGGTATTGCGGGTTTTGGGCAGATTGCTAAATTTTTGCATAAATTGGCGATCGATCCAATCTTTCCAGTACCACAGCAGCGCCGATTCCCACATGAAAGATCCGCGAGATGCGATCGCCCTTTTATTCCCAGTACCAATTAACCCTAAGTATTGTTCCTGCGGTGCAAAGGGTTTCAGCGGTTTTTCCAATAAAAACTGCTGCAAATTTTCAAACAGCGGTTTGCCCTGACGCACGGCAAACACACCTGCTTTGGGCCGGGGATAATTAACCATCGCAGCGATATCTCCAGCCGCAAATACGTTGGGGTGAGAGACTGATTGCAGGCAATCGTTGACTTGGATAAAGCCGTTTGAATCGGCTGCTAAACCGGATTCTCCGATCCAATGGGCTGCCGATGCTTGTGTCACCCAAAAAATGCGATCGCACTCTAATTCTAAACCTGATTTACAGGAAAGTTGGTAATCGGTAGGGAATTGAAGAGTGGTTTCCCTCTTAATCTTTTTTACAGCACAGACTTTTTCCTTTAAATGCAATTGAATGCCGCGACTGATGAGAATTTCTTGAAGGCGTCGGCGCACCCGCTGATTGTGTCCCTGCATCAATTCAGCACCGCTGTGAAACAAATGAATTTCTGATGATAAGTTTTCTAATTTTTTTTCCCTCTTCCTTCTTCCCTCTTCCTTATTCCCTCTTCCTTCTTCCCTCTTCATTCTTCCCTCTTCCTTATTCCCTCTTCCTTCTTCCCTCTTCCTTCTTCCCTCTTCCTTCCCCAATCGAGATTGCATATTTAATGCTAATTCTACGCCGCCGGCACCGCCGCCGACAATGGCGATCCGCAGCGGTTTTTCGGGATGGTTTTGCCTTTGGGAAATTAACTGATTCCAGCTAGCTAAAAACTCCGGTACGGGTTTAGCGGCGATTGCATATTCTGCAGCACCCGGTACAGATAAACTCGCAGGAGTGCTGCCGATATCCACAGAAAGCAAGTCAAAATTAACCGGAGGGCGAGTTTGACAAATAACTAAATTTTTGTTAAGGTCGATCGCGATCGCCCGATCGATTAATATTTGACACCCGGCAAATTCAGCGAGCGATCGCAAATCGATGTGACATTCATCATAATCGTAAAACCCGGCAACGTGCCCCGGCAGCATCCCGGAATAAGGCGCGTGCAGCACGTCGCTAATCAAAGTTAAACGCACTCCAGGCAGCGGTTTGAAACCGAACATTTTTAATACAATAGCATGACTGTGACCGCCACCAATTAAGACTAAATCTTTCACAATTACAGATGTTCTATCGAAATGTTCCAGCACCAATATTGTACAGCACTCGCACTCCTTGGGCCGCACTCTCCGGTAAGGAGAGCTTGCACTGCGTAAGGAATGATTTCTTAGCAGTTAGACAGAATGCTGTCACTTAGCCTCTGTCTCAGAGATTATACTTAGCTCAGTTGCGCTCGGAGCACATCAATCTACCCATTTCGTTTAATTGATTCCACATTCAGCGCAAATGGCTGTAGACTGTAGAGCGAGCAAATTTTATCACCAAATTATGCCGGGGTGTGTTTCAATAGCTAACTCACCATTCAAAACTATGACATTACGCATCATTCCGCGCAGTTGGCAGCGATCGATTAAAACTCTTTTCCCGCTTCTGTTTGCCCTCTCATTCATTATAGTATTGCTGGCGAACAACTTGATTCCGGCGATCGCCCAGCAACCCCGCCAGGAAATTCGCGGCGTTTGGATGACGACAAACGACAAAGACATCCTCAGAGATCGTCGCAAACTAGGAGATGCTGTCAGCCAATTAAAGCGGTTAAATTTCAACACTATTTATCCTGTAGTCTGGAATTCTGGCTATACAATGTATCCCAGCTATGTAGCGCAGCAAAGAGACATTCAACCCTTTGTTTACAGAGGGTTAGATGGACAAGATATGATCGCCGATTTAATCGATCAAGCTCACCGCCAAGGCCTGTTAGTAATTCCTTGGTTTGAGTTTGGTTTCATGGCTCCTCCCACATCAGAATTAGCCACACTTCATCCCGAGTGGCTGACACAAAAACAGGACGGCAGCCAAACATCAAACGACGCGGGCGGCGAAGTAGTTTGGCTCAATCCCTTTCATCCAGAAGTGCAGCAATTCATTACCGAACTTGTACTAGAAATCACCAGTCAATATAACGCAGACGGCATACAATTTGACGATCACATGAGTTTGCCGGCGGAATTTGGATATGATGACTACACAGTTGCTTTGTATACCAAAGAAACAAAAAAAGCTCCCCCAAAAGATTTTCAAAATCCAGCATGGGTGCAATGGCGGGCAAATAAAATTACCGCTTTTATGTCACAGCTAAATCAAGCCGTCAAAGCAGTCAAACCCAATGCAATTTTCTCGATTTCTCCCAATTATTACGATTTTGCTTACAAACATCACCTGCAAGATTGGCTGGCTTGGGTGCGTTTGGATATTGCCGACGAGCTAATCGTGCAAGTGTACCGTCCCAATCTAGAATCATTTGTGGACAAGATTAACCGTCCAGAAATGCAAGAAGCACAGCAAAAAATTCCCACCGGAGTTGGGATTATGACAGGTTTGAGAAATAACCCAGTACCGATTCAGCAAATTAAATCTCAGGTGCAAGCAGTCCAAGGATACGGCTTAGGCGTCGCTTTCTTCTACTACGAAAGCTTGTGGGAATATGCACCAGAACCCCTCGCCCATCGACTTTCTCAATTTAGTGCTTTCTTCCCGTCTTCTGCATTCCGAACAGCGCTACAAATACCCAGACGCGCGGCGACTTTCCCTCCGCCGGCGCCACCCAAACCAGACCCGAAAGCTAAGCCAGAGCAACCTATTAAAAACACGGCACCTTCCCCCTCGCCAACCACGTAAAAGAATTAAAGAGTCATCAGTCATTGGTAATTTTGTAGGGTGTGCCATTAGTCCGACAGTCCAACAGGGGTTTAAACCCCTGTCTCATAGCTGAAGTCGTCTTTAGACGACTGTAGCAATTCTATTAAAGCTGTTTTTGTATAGAGTTAGCGCAGAATATATGTGTAACTCTACTTTTGAAAATTTAGATTACTATTTGAGTCGGTTTTAACCGACTTATGCTATTCGACAGGGACTTGAGTCCCTGGCGGCCCGTAACAGAATAAAACAGCTCTACTGGGGGGGTAGGGGATACCGAGTTATGTTCCTATAAAATATCCGTATTACCAACAACTACCATCAAAAAAATGCCAACTAACCAAAAAATTTTAATTCCAAAAATGGGCTGTGGCACTTGGGCCTGGGGCAACAGATTGCTCTGGGGCTACAATGAAAGTATGGACGAGGAATTGCAAGCCGTTTTCGATCTTTGTGTTAGTAACGGCGTCACTTTATTCGATACCGGCGACTCTTACGGAACTGGGAAATTAAATGGACGCAGCGAGCAGCTTTTGGGGCAGTTTTCTCAACAATATCAAGGTGTAAACAAAGATAGTATTTGTATTGCGACAAAACTGGCTGCTTATCCTTGGAGGCTGACGCGACAATCAATGATATCGGCTTGCAAAGCTTCTGCTGGGCGCCTCGGAAAAAATGTAGATTTGGTACAAATGCACTGGTCTACAGCCAATTACGCTCCTTGGCAAGAGGGGGCTCTTTTACACGGTTTGGCTGACCTTTACGAGCAAGGATTGGTCAAAGGAGTGGGCTTGTCTAATTACGGGCCGAAACGGCTGAAATGGGTGCATCGGAAATTTAGCGATCGCCAAATTCCTATTTTTACTTTACAAGTGCAATATTCGCTACTTTCTACCTATCCGGTGACAGAACTCGGATTGAAAGATGTTTGCGATGAATTGGGGATAAAATTGATTGCTTACAGTCCTCTAGCCTTGGGTTTGCTGACGGGTAAATACTCGGAAAATGGCTCTCTTCCTAAAGGTATCCGAGGTTTGGCGTGCAAGCAGCTACTTCCGGGAATGCGATCGCTTTTGGAGTGTTTGCGAGAAATAGCGGCATTCAGAAACAAGACTGTTTCGCAGATAGCAATTAACTGGTGCATCTGCAAAGAAACTATTCCGATTCCGGGGGCGAAATCTGTGGAACAGGCGAGGGATAATATTGGTGCTTTGGGCTGGGAGTTAGACTCGGGCGAGATTGCCGAATTGGATAAGGCAGCGGCGAGTGTAGATAAGAAAATGGTGCAGAATATCTTTCAAACTCGGTAATATCTCAGATGTTGTACCATTCTCATGAACAGGCAAGATGCCTGTTCCACAAGACATGAATTTGCTTGTTCCACAAAAACTAAATTTTCTTGTGGGGTAGGCTTCTAGCCTGCCCGTACCATTCTCAGGAACAGGCAAGATGCCTGTTCCACAAGACATGAATTTGCTTGTTCCACAAAAACTAAATTTTCTTGTGGGGTGGGCTTCTAGCCCGCCCATAAAAGGCTTATTGAGAATGGTGCAAGATGTGAGATGTTGTACCATTCTCATGAACAGGCAAGATGCTTGTTCCACAAGACATGAATGTGCTTGTTCTAGAAAAACTAAATTTTGTGGTGGGGTAGGCTTCTAGCCCACCCCTGAAAGCCTGATTTACACCACACAAAAATTTTCGACACACCGCACAAACATTTCTACACCCATCCCCAACGCAGTTTCATCAAAATCAAAACGCGGGTGATGGTGCGGGTAAGCCAAGTTTTTCTCTGGATTTGCTGAACCCAAAAAGAAATAGCAACCTGGCACTTCTTGCAAAAAGAACGACATATCCTCGCCGCCCATTGTTTGGCATTCGGGAACGATTCCTGCAGGAGTTTCGACAACTGATTCTGCCACGCCGCGCACCAATTCAGCTATTCTCGAATCATTAATAACTGGCGGGTACAGCGAACAATAATCTAATTGGTAATTTGCCCCATGACTCTGACAAATTCCGGCAATTAATTGCTCGATTCGCTTGGCAAAATAACCTTGATATGCTGGGTTGAAATAGCGCACCGTGCCACCGATTTGAGCGGTGTCGGCAATCACATTGTGGGTGTGGCCTGCGTGGAAGTTGCCGACAGTTACTACCGCTGAGTCGATCGGGTCAATGTTCCGCGCGACGATTGCCTGCAAAGCGCTGACAATTTGGGCTGTAACTACGATCGAGTCCACAGTCTGATGTGGCATTGCGCCGTGTCCACCTTTGCCAAAAATTGTGCAGTCAAAAACTTCGACAGCCGCCATCAAAGCGCCGCTGCGGACGCCTACAGTGCCCAAAGGTAGATTGTTCCACAAATGCAAGCCGACGATCGCATCAACATCAGGATTCTTCAAAACTCCCGCTTCAATCATCGGTTTTGCGCCTCCTGGCCCTTCTTCGGCGGGCTGAAAGATAAATTTTACTTTACCCGAAAAGCTGTGTTTGTGCTTTGCGAGATAACAAACAGTACCGAGGGCGATCGCAGTGTGGCCGTCGTGGCCGCAAGCGTGCATAATTCCATCATGCTGCGATCGATAATCCACCTCATTTTCTTCTTGAATAGGCAAAGCATCCATATCCGCGCGAATTGCCAAAACCCGTCCCGGTTTGCCGCTGTCTATAGTTGCGACAATACCAGTTTTAGCAATATTAGTTTCATGATCTATGCCCCATTCCTGCAACTTTTGCGAGACAAACTGCGCCGTTAAATTTTCATCAAAACTCAACTCCGGCTTTTGGTGCAAAAGGCGACGCCATTCGACTAGCTGAGGCTGCAAATTTCTAATCTCCAGCCGCAATTGAGATAAATCGACAGAGGTTAAATTCGGTAAAGTAGAAACCATGTTTTATTCTCCTTTTTTTTGGATTAGGTTTTAGATTTAATCACTTAATAAATGGTAATCACTAATTATAGCGATGCCGAATAAGTTGTGAAACTCTCTGTGCTCTTTCTCTGCGGTCTCTGCGGTCTTTGTGGTTAAAATAAAATCTTCTTCAATCCTATCCCAGTTGGGCCGGAGATTTTTTTATGAACCGCAGAGGGCGCAGAGTACGCAGAGGAAGAGAAGAATGAGAAAGAGAGGTGTTTAGAATAGGGTTATTTAGAAGTCTGAGCAACTAAATTAACCCCTGGCAGTAACCGCTCTAAATCTAAATCTGAAGCAATTTTAGCTAATTTAGCAAGGTCAGTCGGGTCATCTAAATGCGGCAAAATACCCAACACAGGTATTTGAGTCAGCGACTGGATCAAATCAACGGGCGCTAAATCGGCAATTTCTTGTTCCGAATAAGCTTTAACGCAATTGAGCACAATTCCTCTCAGCTTAAAACCAGTGTGTCTGGCGAGAGCAACATTCGCCACAGCTTGCCCGATCGCCCCCAACCTCACAGGTACTACCAAAACCCCTCTCAGCCGCCAATCCCTGGCAATATCGGCCACCGTCAGTTCCCGCGTTACAGGCGATCCCAGCCCTCCCAAAGATTCCACCAACACAAAATCCTTGCGCTGCGAGAGGCTTTGCCAAGCCGTCCAGACCTTTTCGAGTTCGATACGTCTCCCCTCCCGTTCGGCGGCAATCGGCGGTGCTAGAGGGGCATCAAAGTGCACTGGATTGAGTTCTTCGGGGGATTGGTCGAGGGAAAACAAACGGGTGTAGAGTTCGCGATCGCCCGTTCCCGTTTGCAACAGCTTCATAATTCCCAAACTGCGATCGGGAAAATACATTTGCCAATAAGCAGCCAGAGCGCTGGTCAAAACAGTTTTGCCCGCGTCGGTATCAGTTCCAGCAATTAGCAGCGAGTTCATTGGCAAATAGCTAACAAGTAATTGGCCTCAACATCAGTCTAGGGGAATTTTGCCAGAAGTTTAGAGTTCTGGCGATGGTGCGGGTGTTGGTGCTGGTTCCGGTTCCGGCGCGGGTTCCGGTTCCGGTTCCGGCGACGGTGCAGGAGTTGGGGCCGGTTCCGGTGACGGTGCGGGTGTTGGGGCCGGTTCCGGCGATGGTGCGGGTGTTGGGGCCGGTTCCGGTGTTGGTGCGGGTGTTGGTGCGGGTGTTGGCGCGGGTGTTGGCGACGGTTTGGGCGTCGGTTTGGGTGCTGGAGCCGGCGCGGGCGTCGGTTTGGGCGTCGGTTTGGGCGCTGGAGCCGGCGCGGGCGTCGGTTTTGGTGTCGGAGTTGGCGCTGGGCTTGGTTCTGGGCTGGGTTCCGGCAAAGGTTCTGGACTGGGTTCCGGCAAAGGTTCTGGGCTGGGTTCCGGCAAAGGTTCTGGGCTGGGTTCTGGCAAAGGTTCTGGGCTCGGTTCCGGCAAAGGTTCTGGGCTCGGTTCCGGCAAAGGTTGCGGGGTTGGGGTTGGCAAAGGTTGCGGGGTTGGGGTTGGCAAAGGTAGCGGGTTTGGTATCGGAGTTAGTGTCGGCGTCGGGTTTGTGAGTGCTGGCGGTGTCGGAGTGGGTTTGGGGCGCGAATTGTTGAGAAATGAGCCGACTAAGGCCCAGGAACCGAAGCCAGTCAAGATTACTAAGCCCGCCAGCAGTCCGATCGCAGCGATGGGATTGTCCCAAAAAGTGTCGCCTGCTGGCTCACTTAACGGGTCTGGCTGGTTTGGCGGGCGGGAACTCCGGGCGGCTGGCTGGTTTTGCGGGGGGGAAGTCGGGGCGGCTGGCTCCGGCGGCCTGCCCACGGCCACCGTTGCTATTAGCGAAGGGTTTGTCGGCACCACTGCTGGCGGCGCGGGCGGTACAGTTGGCTGGCTAGGCTTAGGATTAGTTTGGGCGTCGAGTGCTTGGGCGACTTCGCTGACAGATTGATATCGATCGCCCGGAGACCGATTCAACATCCGATTCAGCACCAAAGCCAAACCTGTGCTCACCTGCACTTGCTGCTGCCAATTCCACTGCAGCGTTTTTTGATCGAGCAATTCCTGCGGTTCTTTGCCTGTCAGCAGGACGATCGCCGTTACGGCTAAAGCGTAGAGGTCGCTGCTGGCAGTTACTCGCCCGCTGTGCAACTGTTCCATCGGCGCGTAGCCGATTTTACCGACAGTTGTCGCGTGGGCTGTTCCTTCGGGAGACTGGACTTTGGTGGCGAGTTCCTTCACCACTCCAAAGTCAATCAGCACCGGCATTTGGTCGTTTTCACGGAGGATGATATTTTCTGGGGAGATGTCGCGGTGGATGATGCCGCGGGCGTGGATGTGAGCCAGTACCGGCAGCATTTGCCGGATAAATACCAAGACTTCGGCTTCCGTGAAGCTGCGACCATTTGAAGTTCGATCGAGCAGCAGTTCGCGGTAAGTCATCCCTTCCACGTAATCCTGCACTAAAAACAAACGCTGGTTCTCTTCAAATATTGCCCGAAACTGGGGAATTTGCGGGTGCGCTATTTGGTAAAGTATTGCCGCCTCTCTTTGAAACAATTCCTTCGATTTTTCCAAAACGTAAGGCCCGCTTTGCACTGGGATCAATTCCTTCAGGGCGCAGCGTTCTTGAAACCGTCCCAAATCTTCTACTAAATAAGTCCGGCCAAATCCCCCTTGACCTAAAATATTCACCAAGCGGTAGCGGTTTTGTAGGAGAGTTCCAATAGCAATAGGTGGCTGCATAAGTTTAAGTAGAAACTGTTAAAAAATAGACGATCGCTCACAGACTTAGTAATGCTATGTCTTTAATGCTCTTGAGCATACTTCACTATCTGTAGTCTCCAGTCCCGACCAAAGTTAGTATTTTACATTTTTTTGACATTCTTGGACGCCAGGATGGTCAGAAACCGGGTTTTTTCACGAAAATACACAGGTTGCAACCCGCATATCCGATCGAAAACCCGGTTTCTGCGTCAATATCTCAAGGGAGAAATGCACGATTTTTCGTAGAAACCGGGTTTTTTGGCTTTAGCCCTAATAAGTTGTCGCCCCTCGGTCTAGGCCATACATCTCTATAAAGCTGGAGATTATTTATGGGAGATGTCTGCTGACTACTGACTACTGACTAAGCTTTGCTTTCACCATGTCTTGAATTCTGTTACCGTCTGCTTTGCCTTTAAGCTGCTGCATTGCCTTGCCCATCACCTTGCCCATATCTTTTGCAGAAGTAGCGCCAACCGAAGCAATCACTTCGTCAACGACTTGACTCACCTCTTCGTCTGACATCTGCGGCGGCAAATACTCTTCAACAATTGCCAACTCCGCCTCCTCTTGTGCCACTAAATCTTCGCGGCCACCTTTGCGGTATTGTTCGATCGAATCCCGGCGCTGTTTGGCTATTTGCATCAAAATTTCCATTTCTTGAGCTTCTGTCAGCGTCTCTTGGCCGGAGGGACGAAGGCTGACTTCTTTTTCGAGAATAAATTTCTTGATGCCGCGAACTGTTTCCAAGCGAACTTTGTCCTTGGACTTCATGGCTGCTTTGATTTCTTCGTCAATGCGTTCTCTTAAGCTCATCGATTTCTACCTTGCTTTGCCCGATATCAAAAATCTGGAGTATGCTTCCGATTCTTAACTTTTTTTACAGTATTTTTCAAGTTTATTGCCTGTTGGTGGCATTTTTATCGCATTGAACCCGGATGCCTTCGGCCTTCGACTGAATTTTGGGCGGCTAGACTTCCAGCCTCGGCCCCAAATTGACTCACGCCACAACTTTTAGACGCAGGGACACAAGTGCGATCGTACTTCTGCCAGTACAGAGTTCGCTAGAACCCACATTCCACGCCGTGGGAGTGTCACACAGCATAATTACGCAGAAAACTCTATCTTTACAGTAATAAATTATGCCTTTAAAAAGTTTTTAATCCGTTAATGTACGGTACTCAAGTATAATTCATAGTTTTATTGCTGGATAAAAATAAGTAAAAACCGATTGTGACCGTTAAGGGAGCCGAATGTGGGGTAGAAACCGGATTTGTTGGACATATTTCTGCAAGTCCTATTCAATTCGCCTAACTTCACACTTGTGGCCGCCCCGAATGTTCAATCTCTTAAAAAATTGGCTGAATATTTCTAGTTTCAGATGGTAAGATAGCGATGGAATAAACGTCCTGCAAGAGGCCTGCTGTGATCCGTTCTGCTACTTTACCGCTTCCGCTTCCCGAGCCGCCGGTTTCCGCTCATGACCGTCTGCGGCTGTTCTCCGGTTCTGCTAATGTTCCTCTCGCCCAAGAGGTGGCTCGCTATCTGGGGATCGATTTGGGGCCGATGGTTCGCAAGCGGTTTGCTGATGGGGAACTCTACGTTCAAATTCAAGAATCAATTCGGGGTTGCGATGTTTACTTGATTCAGCCAACTTGCTGTCCGGTAAACGATCGCCTCATGGAATTGTTAATTATGATCGATGCTTGTCGCCGCGCTTCGGCCAGACAAATTACTGCCGTCATCCCCTATTACGGATATGCTAGGGCTGACCGCAAAACGGCCGGAAGAGAGTCGATTACTGCAAAATTAGTGGCTAATTTGATTACGGAAGCTGGGGCCGGTCGCATTTTGGCGATGGATTTGCACTCAGCTCAGATTCAAGGTTATTTTGACATTCCTTTCGATCACGTTTACGGTTCGCCGGTGCTTTTGGATTATCTGGCGAGCAAGCAATTGACGGATATTGTTGTGGTTTCGCCGGATGTTGGCGGAGTCGCTAGGGCGAGAGCTTTTGCTAAAAAGCTTGGCGATGCTCCCCTGGCAATTATTGACAAGCGCCGCCAAGCTCACAACGTGGCAGAAGTGATGAATCTTATCGGTGATGTCAGGGGCAAAACTGCTGTGTTGGTGGACGACATGATCGATACTGCCGGCACGATTTCTGAAGGTGCGAGATTGTTGCGCCGCGAGGGTGCGAGGCAGGTTTATGCTTGTGCTACTCATGCGGTGTTTTCGCCTCCGGCGATCGAGCGTTTGTCTAGCGGGGTTTTGGAAGAGGTAATTGTTACGAATACAATTCCTGTGCCGGAAGAGAACCGTTTTAAGCAGTTGACGGTGCTTTCGGTAGCCAATTTGCTCGGAGAAACTATTTGGCGGATTCACGAAGATAGTTCTGTTAGCAGTATGTTCCGCTAGACAGGAAAGGCGCTTTTTGAATGTTTGTTTTAGGGTGCGTTAACCAAGTGTAACGCACCGTTTTTTTGTGAATAGTGCGATCGTTTCCCGCAAGTAATAAGCCCAGGCGCATCTAAATTTTACTGTCAAGTCCCATCAAATTCTTGTGGAGTGGGCGTCCCGCCCGCCCGCAAAATACAATTTAGATGCCCGACAGCTTATCAAGTTCCTCGGTAAAATAACCGTTATAACTTTGTAGTGAGGACTAAAGTCGTCATAAAAATTCGCTCGGACTTTAGTTCTCACTACAAACCAATGTGACGATCGGCGATTGATCGCACTTGGTACCACCGGAACAAGAGATGGTAAAATTCTATCTTGTTGTTGGAAGAGGGCGAATTTTTTATATTCTAGATAAGTCTCGTCACAATCAGGAGCCAATAGGGAAAAATCATGAAACATTCACTTGTACGAACAGTGGCCGCACTGGCAGGTTCAGCAATTTTAACACTTGGCGCGATCGGTTCGGCTAAAGCATTTACTTTTGACGAAACCGAAATTAACCAAGACCGAGTAATTGTCATCGCCCAACCCCGCCCTTCCGGCGGCTACCAATTGCTAATTCTAGAACAAGTCTCTGACACGCGCAAATGCTGGAGCGAAAGTGGCTCTAATCCCGTGAAAGTCGATCCATTATTAGTTAGTTTTGATTTCACCGGTATTTGTGGCCGCGCCACAGACAGCAACGGCTTTTCAATTCGCATGGCAGGCACCGATTTAGCATTAAAATACACCCTAACTTTGGAAACTGTTGATGGCAATGTTCTACTAATTGGAACTCCGGTAGATTACCAAGGTAAATCGGTGGTTATCGGTCGCACAAACGGCGATGTTAACGACTTCATGAAAATCAGTCTCGATCCTGCTTGGCGCTTGAGTAAAAGAGCTTACCAAGGCCGCACATTAGGCCACTTTTATTTCACTACCAATCAATCCGCACCGGGAGAAATTGGCAATACCGGAGGCAATACCGAAGCAATACCGCAGCCAATACCGCAGCCAATACCAATACCAATACCGCCGCCATTACCGCAGCCATCATCGCAGCCATTACCGCAGCCATTACCGCAGCCATCACCGCAGCCATTACCGCAGCCATCACCGCAGCCATTACCCCAGCCAATACCGCAGGAAATACCAATACCGTAGGCAATACAGGCTTTTCTACAATTCGGAGATAGCTACGCTTCCAAAATTAAAGAAACTGTGGGCTTTGGGTTTGTAGCCCGGTTTTCTCAAAATAATACCTTTCGACCGCAACTTGCTGTTACCAGAGAGCAATTGGTATCTTTAGTATTGGAATCCTGGAAAGGAATACAAGATGCTAATATCACATTTCCTAGCAATGTTTCTATCCGTCCCTATAGCGACCTTCCTATTTCTCGCTGGAGTGCCTGAAAAGTTCTATTTGCGCGGGAAAACAAAATAGTTAGCGGTTATCAAGATGGAGCTTTTAAACCTACGCAGTCTGTCACTCGCGCTGAATTGATGGCGGTGCTCCGTCGAGCGGCGGAATTTGGTTTCTCTGCCCGGGGAATGAACCGGGATTTAGTTGCTAAAGCACCGTCTAAAACTTTTTCAGACACTCAGAATTATTGGGCTGCTTCTATTTTTACTCAAATGTCTGCTTATTGTTCTGTTGCTGCCGCTTTTAAGGAAATTGGCGATCGGTTTGCTTTCGATGATCCTGCAAAGCGGAATTACGCGGCGGTGGCTACTTGGCGGATGCTGAAATGCGTTAAGCCTCAGTAGGGCGAATTAGATCGCCGACTTCTTCAAGAAGTTGGGAATGTGAGTATATTGCACAATTACCTCATTTGTTGGTTAATAGTTATATGTTGTACTCTTGTCAAGAACGGGCAAGATGCCCGTTCCACAAAACTTGATTTTATTGTGGAACGGGCATCTTGCCCGTTCCTAAACAAGTAATTGAGAATGGTGCAAGATATCAGTTAATCCGGACTAAAGTCCTTACTATAAACCCGTTGGTAATCAGGACTTTAGTCCTCATCATATCGTTTCCTTGGGTTTCTTCTTAGATGGCTTTTTAGGATTTTTATGGACGGGGATTGTCTCGGATTCTTGCTGTGCGATGTCTGGGGTTACTTTACACAAGTCATTTAAGGAAAGTTTTTGTTGCGATTCAAGTTCGTTTAGCAAGTTTGAAGCGGTTTCTAATATTTGCTTTCCCTGTCTGACTTGAATAGTAGTTTTATTTTCGATCGCATCTAGCAACACAAAAATCGAGACTGTTTGCCAAATCTCTAAATCGTCGCCGACGACATCGCAAGCAGAGACAATTTTGCCGTTTTGTGGGGCGTGAATTCCTAAGCCGGAATCTTGAATTAACGGCTGGATTTCTGCTAGACTTAAATTCGCAAGGTCGCTAATTTTATGTTCGAGGGATACTAAATCTGCTAAATCTGGTAAGTTGACCGATTCTGCGGCTAAAGCATCGAATTTGAAGGTAAGAGTTTGATTTAAAGGATCGGAAATGGCATAAATTGATTGAATTTGCGATCGACTAACTGCACCTTTCTCGAAAAAATCTCTACCTTGCGGGGCGATCGCAATTTGCCCATTTTCAGCCACCTCCAAGCTTTCCAAACTAACCAGAGTCGCCGCCGTAGTCTTCACAAAAATCTCGTCCAACCCCAGCAAATCCGCCAATTCCTTCAAAGTTGGCGCAGGTTCAAACTCAACACCCGCCCGCAAAATGAACTCTTCCAACACGTTAAACTCGCGCGGTTCGCTAACCGCCACCTCCAGCGGAGTTTGGCGGATTGCAAAGCGGAATTGACGCGCCGCCAACACTGACAAACCCGGATTTTGTTGCTCAATTTGTTCGGCTAGCGAACTTAAATTCGAGTCTATTGGTTTAGTTGAGGACGCTAGAAACATCTACAAAACCTCCGCAGTGACGCACCGTTTTTGAAACTTCCTGATACATTTTTCCCACTGTACCTGTTTGTTGGGTAAATAAATCGTGGCAGCCGACAACTACCAGCAATTCTTGAGCGCGGGAAAATGCCACATTCACCCGTTCCGGTTCCTTAGCAAATCCAATATCGCCCCTAACATTATTGCACACCGTGCTGACAATAATTACAGGTCTTTCCATGCCTTGAAATATGTCAACCGTACCAGTGCGGATGCTCAAAGCAGGGAATCTTTCGCCTTCGATTCTGTCTTTAATTGCATTTAATTGAGCAGCATAAAAAGTGATAATTCCGATTTCTTTTGGCGGTTCACCCTCGGCAACTTTGGGCTGCCAAGCTGTCTGCATTTGTTCGCACAAACGCTCGATCGCATCAATCTCCTTGACATTCAACCGCGAAGTACCCTGTTTTTCTTCTTCAAATCCTTGTCCGATGGGCGTTTTCACCCACAGAATGTGATTATTTTCTTGAATGATTCTACCTGCGAGGTTGTGGGCGCGCTTGGTGTCAGCTTCCTGAATGCCACAGTTGAGTTTTTGCTGGTAAAACTGATTGATTGCGCCCATGATTTGCGGGTGCATTCGATACTGAGTTGTCAGCATTTTTTTGATGCTGTGGCTGGCATTTTCAAACAAAACTTTGAACAGCGATTCTTTGATAAAGCTAAGTTCGTCTCCGGTACAGCCGATGTCTTCGGCAATATCGTCGATCGTACTTTGATTAAACATCGGCGGCAATTGCCTGTGATCGCCCACTAATACTAACTTTCTGCCTTTCAAAGCGGGAATTAATAACTCTGGGGGAGTGCATTTGCTAACTTCGTCAATGATGACTGCATCAAAGCTGGGAAAGTTTTTAGTAAAATCGAAACTAGCCGCTTGCACGCAAGTAATGCCGATAACGTTGGCATTGTCAATATAAATTTGCTTTAAATCGTTGCGGTCTTTTTCTGATGGATTGCGAAGTTTTTGAATCCAATCTGTCACAAAGTTTTGAGAACGATTTAGGGCTGTTTCTTCTTGTTCTAACTTCCGCTGCCAAGTTTTAAATAAACGCTTAATTTTGTTTAAAAAAGCTACGGTGAATAATCCTGTATTCGGAACTTCTGGCTGATATTGAGTCGGGATAGTTTGCCATGCTGACTCCCACCAATTTCTTTCAACCAGTAATGCTGCTGTCGGTTGCTGCTGTTGCAGTTGAGCGGTAATTTCGCTCAATTCTGTTTGAAGCTCGGCAAGTTGTTGCTGCGAAGTTGCAGCCGCAATTTGCAGCGGGGATAAATCCTCGTCAAGAGTGTTTTTGATTGTCTCCAAAACCCCAAAAGGGTCGAGGTCAGCAATGGATTTTTCAAGCTGAATCGTGCTTGCTTTCCAAGCCTCAACTTGCTTGACAAACTGCTGTGGTTGCTCCCAAATATTCGATTTTTGGGCGAGATATTGTTCGGCTAAAATCCGCAACTTTTCAGGGGCGTTTGGCTGTTGGACAATTGCTTGCAACAAATTAGTAACTTCGCTAATTTTTAAATTCGCCTCTTGCTGCGCTGTTTCTACCTGAAGTTTAGCGGCGGATATTTGCTGCTGGTTCAAGGTTTGACCGATTTTATCTAATAATTGTTGCTGTTTGATAAGCTGCTGTTCGGTTTCGGTTTTCAGGGGAACCACGCACTGACGGGCATTTGCGAGGATACTGTGCAGCAATTCTTTGACTAGGCGATCGAAGGTAGCCTGGATATGATTTGGGTGCAATGATTCACTATAAAATTGTTGAATGCTACCTAAGAAAGTGCGAGCTTTTTCGATGATAAATTTGCGCTGACTTTGGCTGACTTGGGAGTAGCTGGCGAAGTCTTTGGCGAGTTGTTGCCACTGTGCGCGATCGCCCGCAGAGAGCACGATCGGCGTTTGACTCAAATTTAGGTGCAAAAACTCGCTAAACCGGAACTGTTGCCCTTGTATGTCCTTAAAACCTGCGCTTTCTTCGTGGGATATCGCCTTTTGCAACCGATCCAAATCGGGCAAATTGATTTTGCATTTGGGAGGCACGATCGGCAATTTGAGCGATCGGGCAATTTTCAGCAATCCTGCGGGCAATTCTACCATATCATCCGTGAGCATTGCGCCCGTTTCCCAGCAAGTTTTCACGACTTCATAGAGCCCCGTATCTGCCGTCTCAATCCACTGTGCAACGGCGACGACAACGGCTGCAATTTCCGCTTTTCGCAGTTCCAAATTCTTGATTTTCTGTTCGAGATTGTGGCGGTGTGTCTGATTTTGCCGATCGCCCAATTCGAGTTGATTCACAGCCTCAGACATCTGCCGCGACACCCGCAACGCCTCCGCAACCGCCGACATAGCGTGACAAACATCATCAGCGCGATCGAATGCCGCCTTAAATTCCGATATTTGCGCTGCTACAGTTTCCTGCAGCCAAACCGCAATCCCAAACGCGCCACAAGCAGGGCGATCGAAGCCGATTTGAGTAGCATAGCTGGCAGCAATGCGAACATTTGCCATAAAGTTTTCTACTAAAACATTGCCTTCTGAATAAGGTTTTAGTGTGGGCATAAACTCGGCAACTTCTGGAGATTCCCAGTTGATTTTCGGCGCATCCAGCAAATTTTCTAGCCCCAGAACTAGGGATTGAATCTCGCTTTTTTTGGTTAAAGCCTCTTCATAAGCTGCTGCTTGCTGACTGCATTTTTCCTCTATATTTGCTTTACTGTCGTGCAGATGTTTGAGTTCATTCAAAAAATCTCTCTCGGCGGCACAGTATGCGGTAAATCGCTCTGATTCTGCCACCAACTGCCGCAAAGATGTGACATTAGTCAGGCGCTGCGAGAGCTTTTCTTCGCAGTCAGTCGCCGTATTTTGCAGCCAAGTGCCGATCGCATTTTCCTCTAAAAACGGCTGCCCTTCTTCCTGCACCTTATGAGCTTTTCCCTTCCGCAAAGCCCGAATCGCCGGATTGTGTACTAACCGACTCAAAGCATTGTCTACAGCCAAATTTGCTTGCGAAGCAATGAGCGTTTTGCCGCCCTGACTGGCAATTTGATAGCAAATCTCCGCAATCACAGTCGTTTTGCCAGTTCCCGGCGGGCCTTGAATCAAAATTAAATCCCGCGCCGAAAGCACCGTTTCTACGGCGGCAAGTTGGTCGTCATTAGCATTGCGATTTAATAAGTTTTCCCGATCCAATTTAATCAGTTTTTCAGGCAGTCTCGCCTGAGAAGAATCGAATAAAAACTCACTCAAATAGGGATTTTGAGCGCGACCATCTGTCAGCATTTTTAAAGCTTTCTTCTTGCGTTCGATCTGACTGATATCGCCCGCCGCCTCAAAATACAGGAATCCTTGTTTGGGCATTTGATATCTGCCGCCCGCCATGCGAGCGCCCAAATCACAATCTAACTTAATGCGTAATTTACCATGTTCAAAGTCAATTTCGGCGATGCTACCCAATGTCTCGCCATCGCGGCTGCTTCTGCTTCCGGGCGGCGAATCAAACAGGATAATTTCTTCATTTCTGGCTTTTTTCAGCCTTTCGCGAAAGTCGCCCAATTCTAAGGAATTTTCCTCGTAGCCGTCCAGAGTTGCGGAATTACGATCGATTTCAAAAGTGACGATTTTGAAGCCAGAACCGTAATTGTGGCCGCGAAAAGGCACACAAAATTGACGCGCTTCGGCGATGCGTTTTTCAACATTTAAAAAAGTGTGCCAAACTTTTAGCTGTTCGGTAGTCGGTATGTGTCTGTCGTCCCAAAATGGCATTTGTTGGACGCGGGCGATCGACTTTACAGGAATTGGCGAGCGACTGTTAGCCAAAAGTCGCAACTGAACCGGCAAAGCATACCCATCTTTCCTCCCTCTGGGAACCGCCACCAAACCAGCATCCAGCAGTTTTAAACCGCCGATTCCGTCTTCACACCGTACAGTTGCTAACAACCGCAAAGTGCGATCGGCTTTTTGCAACAATTGGGGTAATTCAAAATCATCTCCATCCGTAGCAAGCAGCAATTCCCAGATTTCTTCTTCAGAAAATCTCTCATTTACCTTTTGGCGACGGACGTAGAAAAGATTGTGGGATTTGCCAGCTATCTCCGACATCAGAATTTCCGCACGCTCTCTACATTCCCAATCGCAATATTTCCCTAAAGCCGCTTCTCCTTCTATATCCCGAATAAACTTATTAATTGTGCGATCGCCACTAAATTTATATCCCCAATCTTCTGTTACTAAAGATGGCATACTTTGATTTTAGATTTTAGATTTTAGATTTTAGATTGGATTTAAGGGTGTTGCTGATTCACGGTATGAATCAAATTTTCGCTTGATGTTACAAAACTAACCCGACTTGGCTTATAGCAATGCCGAAATCTGAATTCTTATTTGTATTCAGCAACGCCGGATTTAAGATTAGCACATCGGAACTTGTGCCGACAGAACCGCTACATCCCAAAAAAAATTAAGGTGTGCATTGCACACCCTACGACCATCGCAAATTACCGTACAGGCGACAGGCGCTCGAATTAAACTGTTTAGAATCAAAAGGGCGAACGATGGGACTTGAACCCACGAATGGTGGTACCACAAACCACTGCCTTAACCACTTGGCTACGCTCGCCGTATCAGTTTTAACTATAGCATCAGATCTCAGCACAAGTCTAGGGGTAAGGCAAAAATATTTTGAAATATTTCTGAGCGTCCCTGAACCCGACAGATCGATTGTGCCTCAAGTTCCAAGCACAGTAAGACTATAGCACTATTTTCGCTCTGCGCGATCGGCTTGTGCGATCGGCAATTATATCGCCCCCAGCAGTCATGCGGCTTGGGTTCGGTAGCTTTGGCAGCGTTCCGATTCGGCCCAGCGCATTAAAATAGCCTTATCAGCCCAGGCGCATCTAAATTTTACAGTCCAGTTTGATAAAACTCACATCTTGCACCCTTCTCAAGAACAGGCAAGATGCCTGCTCCACAAAGAATGAATTTCTTGTAGGGTGGGCTCTTCTAGCCCGCTCCTAAAAGCCTTATTGAGAATGGTGCAACATCTCAGATGAAATGCTTGTGGGGTTTCCCGCCCGCCCGAAAAATACAACACAAGAAGCGGGACAGCTTATCCCACACCGCATGAGTTATCAACCATCCCTCTTCTCTCTCTTCTCTCTTCCCTCTTCCTTCGCCTCGCTTCGCGTCTTCGCGGTTCGTAAAAAAAACTCTTCTCCGCAATCCAAAATCTAAAATCTAAAATCAATATGAGCTACTGTGTGAACCCTGAATGTCAAAATCCTCACAACTCCAACGCCGCACAATTTTGCTTAAACTGCGGCTTTAACCTGGTGCTGAGACAGCGATATCGCCCGATTGAACTTTTAGGTAGAGGCGGATTTGGTAAAACTTTCCTAGCAATTGATGAAGACATCCCATCTCTACCCCGCTGTGCAGTCAAGCAATTTTATTTTTACGACCGCGACCCCAAAATTTTTAACAAAGCCGTTGAATTATTTCGGCAAGAAGGCGTCCGTTTAGACGAACTCGGAAAACACCCGCAAATCCCTACATTATTAGCCTGCTTTGAACAAGAAGGTCATATTTATTTAGTTCAAGAGTTTATAGGGGGATCGACTCTTAAACAAGAATTAGACAAGAGTGTATACGATGAAGAGAAAATTTGGCAACTGCTGCAAGACTTATTGCCAGTGCTGCATTTTATCCATGGCAAGCGCGTCATTCACCGCGACATCAAACCCGAAAATATTATCCGCCGACAGTCAGACAACAAACTCGTATTGATCGATTTCGGCATTGCCAAACTGCTGACTGATTCAGCCATGCTTCGTCCAGCAACGCTCATTGGCAGTCAAGATTATGTAGCTCCCGAACAAATGCGCGGCAAAGTATTTCCTGCTAGCGACCTTTACAGTTTAGGTGTTACTTGCATTCGCCTAATGACGCAAGTTCCTCCCTTGGATATGTACGACTGCAACAACGAGCGCTGGTGGTGGCGCGAGTTTCTCCCCAAAGCCACGAGTATTAGCGACGAGTTAGGTGAAATTTTAGATAAATTGTTGCAAACTCATCTCAATCAGCGGTACAGTTTTGCTGCGGAAGTTTTGGACGATATCCAAGCAGCTTTAGAAATTCGTCATCAAAATTTGCTTTCGCCCAAAAAGCCGATCGCTCCTGAGCTCGGTAATACCGACAACTCAACCGATATCAGCGCACTACAAGCTCCGGATTCTTCAATTTTACCCACCAATGCCGTCCCCAATTCGGCAGAAAATTTGTCCTTATCTGTCACTTCAAATACTTCAAATCTCGATCCAACCCTAATTTCTGCACGGGGAGTTGATTATACCAAACTGCGGGATTTTTTGTCTCACAAAAAGTGGAAAGAAGCCGATCGCGAAACTTGGGGCTTGATGTGTCAATCTCTTTCCCAGCCACCGGGAACTCAGCTAGAAATAAGCCAAATTTACCAGCTCCCCTGCCAAGATTTGCAAACAGTCGATCGCCTGTGGCTGCACTACAGTCAAGGTCGGTTTGGCTTCAGCGTCCAAAAGCAGATTTACGAAAGCGTTAAGGGAGACTATATCAGATTTTGCGATCGGGTCAACTGGCAAGCCTACAATTCTACTACTACTTTAGGGCAGATTAAATTTAATCAGCAAGCACCAATCGGACACCTCCCCTCTCGCATTTGGGTTGGTGGCATTCAGTGGCTGCGGCATCTCGATGCCCTGTCTGCAAAATTAACCGAGTGCGACAATAATGCCGCGTGTAAATTGTAGTATTTATACCGACTAAGTAGCTAAAATTTTAACTTTAAACTCTACCTGAAAGCAGAGAAATTTATCGCGAGAGATGTATCCATTGACCGAGGCTCGGTGCGATCGCTTGTCGCACAATGGATGCTGAAGGCGAACACAGATAAAGTCTGCGATCCTGAGACACAACAGAATTAAAGAGAGGTATCAATCCATGTTTTTTCACAAAAAACAATTAATGGCTGCGGTGACTGTAGACGAAGCCAACCCCCGTTTTGCCCAATTGCTGCTAGAACAGTTTGGCGGAGCAACCGGAGAACTGACAGCAGCTCTGCAATACTGGGTGCAGTCATTCCACTGTGAAGATGCAGGGATTAAGGATATGCTTCAAGATATTGCGCTCGAAGAATTCAGCCACTTAGAAATGGTGGGTCAACTCATCGAAATGCACACCAAAAACTCTGACCAAACAGAAGCTTATAAAAGCACTTTGTTTGCGGTGCGCGGCGTAGGCCCACACTTGTTAGACAGCCAAGGTCAAGCTTGGACGGCAGCTTATATCAACGAAGGCGGGGAAGTGGTGCGCGATTTGCGCGCTAATATCGCTGCGGAAGGAGGAGCTCGCCAAACCTACGAAGAGTTGATTAAACTAGCACCGGATATGGGAACGAAAAAGACGCTGCAGTTTCTGCTGACTCGCGAAATTTCTCACACTCAAATGTTCATGAAAGCTTTGGAATCGGTGGGCAAACTCACCGATCCGATGTTCGGCAATATTCCCCCCGATTCCACTGTGGATCTCTACTTTAACTTGTCCACAAATGGCAAGGATGAACGCGGGCCTTGGAACTCGGAACCTACTTTCCAATACATTGCCGATCCCGCTCCCAAAGCTTAATTTGAGATTTGTGTAACCTGGGTGGCGAGTGAAGATTTAAGCCCAGTGTTAAGTAATTTTTAAGCCGCGCACCTTCTTTTGTAAGGTGTGCGGCTTAGAAACTTTAAGCCCAGTGTTGAG
The DNA here is from genome assembly GCF_036701945.1 of Microcoleus sp. MON1_C1. NCBI lineage: Bacteria > Bacillati > Cyanobacteriota > Cyanophyceae > Oscillatoriales > Microcoleaceae > Microcoleus > Microcoleus sp. MON1_C1. Next base: position 88,221 of record NZ_JAUBRO010000015.1, read on the forward strand.
TAATTTTTAAGCCGCGCACCCTAGAATATCGAACTTTTGTGTTAAGTAATTTTTAAGTCACGCGCCCCACGGTGTTATAATTATTTGAAATCCGGATCGAACATTAACATCCAATCTATATTGAAATTGCGATCATCCACCTATTTATTAGTTTCTCACGGCAGCCGCGACCCCAGACCCCAACAAGCTTTGGAAAACCTAGGTCAACTGCTGTCTCAAAATTTGGCTGACTCCTTCCCCGCAGTAGCAACCGCCACCTTAGAGCTCGGGCCCGCACCGCTGCACGAACAAATTTGCAGTTTTGGCGAACGTACCCTGTCGCTGGGAGTGACAGAATTGCAAATCCTGCCTGTATTTTTATTGCCCGGAGTTCACGTCGCCGAAGACATACCGGCAGAGGTGGAACTTGCCCAAAAAACTTTTGGTGACAAGCTAAAAATTGAATTGCGCCCGCATTTAGGTTCCCAGGAAGCAGGCTTAACACAATTGGTAAAAAGTCAGATGCAAGAGGTGGCTTTTCTCCCCAATCTGCTATTGCCAAAATGGATTTTATTATCTCACGGCAGCCGTCGCCCCGGAGGTAACTCGATTGTTGAGGAAATCGCCAGCAAAATCGGTGCACAAACAGCGTATTGGTCGGTAAAGCCGAGTTTGGAAGAGCAAATTGAGAGTTTGGTTCGTGGTGGACAGCAGCAAATAGGAATTGTGCCATACTTCTTATTTAATGGAGGAATTACAGATGCGATCGCCAAAAATGTCGCACAGCTAAAGCAGCAATTTCCTGCGGCGGAACTTCATCTCGCAAATCCTCTAGGCCCAAGTGTAGAATTAGCAGACTTAATTAGGGATTTAATTCAAAAATGAACCGCCGAGGCACAGAAGAGGTAAAGGAAGAAAGAAAAATGTCTTTAGGAAAAGTGTATTTAGTAGGTGCGGGACCCGGAGATCCGGGTTTGATGACCTTGAAGGGAAAAGCTTTGTTAGAGTGCGCGGATGTGGTGATTTACGACGCTTTAGTCAGTCCTCAAATTTTGGCAGCAATCAACCCCCAAGCAGAACGAATTGATGCCGGAAAACGCAAAGGCCGTCACTCGTTAATGCAAGATGAAACAACTCAGTTAATGATAGAAAAAGCTGGAGATAATGCGATCGTAGTTCGTCTCAAAGGCGGCGATCCGTTTATCTTCGGTCGCGGCGGCGAAGAAATGGAAGAGTTGGTAAAAGCTGGAGTGTCAGTAGAAGTCGTCCCCGGCGTAACTTCTGGGATTGCGGCCCCTGCTTATGCGGGAATTCCTTTAACACACCGATCGTACAGTTCCTCTGTCACCTTTGTCACCGGTCACGAATCAGCGGGAAAATATCGACCGGAGGTAAATTGGCAGGCGATCGCCCGCGGCTCGGAAACCATTGTAGTATACATGGGAATCCACAATTTGCCTTACATTATCGGTCAGTTGACCGCAGCCGAATTGAGTGCAGAAACGCCCATAGCATTAGTACGGTGGGGAACGCGGCCGGAACAAGAAGAATTGATCGGAACTTTGGGTACCATTGTAGAGCAAGTTGAGGCGGTCGGATTTGCAGCACCTGCGATCGCCGTAATCGGAAATGTTGTCAATTTGCACTCAATATTGTCTGGCTGTCGCCCTGTTCATCAAACTGTAGAATAAGCGAAAACATAGGAGCAAATAAGGGCGATCGATCGCCCTTGTTTGCCCCTACACCCTCTCTAGCCAAGCAAAAATTAGAGATTCAAATAAGTGGCTAGATGCTCGTTAGAAGGGCATCAGCTTGGGCTTTATGTATTGGCTGTTGGCGCGGATGAAGCAGTTTTTGCTGGGCACCCGCAGCCAGGAAGCGCCCCCAGCGGTGATGAAGCTGTTGAGGCCCAGATAACCGACATCAACGGTGCTGCCGTTGGGGAAGGTCGTAACGACAGTGCCACTAGGGGCAGTGGCGCGACAATTGAGTCCCGTTGGGTCGGTGACAACCCACTTAGGCCAAGTGGCGCTGCCTGCCGTTTCAGATTCAATGGTATTGGCATTGCTGGCCAGGAAATTGCCGCTGCTATTGGCGACGGGGACGGCTTCGGTCAGATTGAGCTTGAAGATTGAACCCACCCGAGAGGGACAGTTGACCCCACCAGTAATCGTCCAAGTGGCTGTCAGGCGCGCCGGGCCGGAGTTAGAAACCGGACGTTGTAGTTTCAGGTTGCCCTTACATTGTTGCGTTGCACCGGGCCCGAAACGCTCGTCGGTGAAGGTTCCAGTATAGGTTCTGATACCACCACTGCTGGTGACGCTAGTCGCCTGGAAGTTCCCTCCCCATTGCCTGCCACCTACGTAAGTCCTGTAGTAGCCGCCGCCAATAGCAGAGCCACTGTCACCAGGAATTTCTTTAATATTAATAAAAGTGGTGCGACTGCTGGTTTTGTAGGCGCTGGCTTGGGCAATGTGGGGCAAAAGGGCGATCGCAGCGATCGCGCCTAAAATAGAAATTATGGGTTTCATAGTATGTTCCTTAATTTAGATAAATGAATTTGGTTTGAGCGCAGATGTTACGGCCAGCAGGTAGCTCCACTACCACCAAGGCACTGATTATTAGGTTGAGCGATATCGATTTGGGTAATGTTTTTCACGCGGGAGACGTAGTTGAGATTTGCCCAAAGAGTCTTTCTAATAGCGGTTTCCAGAATCGCAGTAGTTCCAACTCCACCGCTAATAAAAGGTTTGCAGATGCGAATTTTGTAGGCAATGTTACTGCCTCTGATTTGGCGTTTGATGATAAAGCGACCTGCATTGATGGCTCCAGGAGGTAGAGGTTGACCGTTGCAGGCATTGCTCGGGAGCAGCGGTAGCGCCCTCTCTAGACCCGGTGCATTAGCAATTTCGGTACGGGTTGGCCCCTGAAATAAGTTCTGGAGAGCACCCACATCCTGCAGAGGATTGCTGGTAGAACGTCTGACAGTGTGGGTGTGCTCGAAGTTTTGGCCGCTCCTCGGCATCCGAGGAAAGTGCACGGTTACAGTTGCAGCGATTGAGGGGGATTGCGATAGCCCCAGAGCAACTAGACTCGAACAGCCGATCGTCATCGACAGGGAACTAAATTTCATGGGAAACTCCTAAAGTAGGTGAGTCTACATACACCTAAATCAATACTCGGGACAGTTTTAGAGCGCCGAGGATACAATGCGGGTTTCAGGCCTTGGTATTCGTAATTTCTTTCACCCTCGAATTCGCGATCGCGAATTCGTGTGGCATTGTTTCTCCGTCTAGCATTACGTGACCCCTTGTTTGCATTTATTTCTTAGGCGTAACTGCTAACGGAAACGCTTTACCAGTAACTTTTTCTAGTGACACTCGTTTGGGGTAGCTCGTTTGAGTGTCACTTATTTTACAGACATGGCCGCGACTGGTAAAAAAACTCAAAACTTACGCACCTACTCTATCTGTAGGGTGCTTATGGCTAGCCTTACCCCTACCAATAAAAGTCTTAACCACCTTGGTGAATGCTATAAATAAGTCCACCAATACGCAAATCCCCGACTTCTTAAAGAAGTCGGGGATTTTAAAAAAGTAAAAGTAATAATTTCAGCAATTTCAACGCGCCACTTGCCGCATATACTCCCCCCACAACTGAGCGGCATTTGCACTACCTCCGGCAGTCGGAGAATTATCATCATTTCCCAACCAAACTCCTGTCACCAGTTGCTGACTCGGAATATAACCGACAAACCACAAATCTCTATTATCATTAGTCGTGCCTGTTTTTCCCGCTTCTCCCAACCCCAAAGCAGCACTGCTGCCCGTACCTCCCCGCACAACACCTTGCAGCATATCAGTCATCGTATCCGCTACGGCTTCAGAAACTAACTGCCGATTGGCAATGCCATCTTTTTGATAGTCATAAATCACCCGGCAACTGTTAAAATCATTTCTATCTTTGCAATCGCTGCTGTCAATAATTCGCTTAATTACGTGGGGACGATTTCCCAAACCCCGATTGGCCAAAACCCCGAAAGCACCCGTTAATTGCAACACATTAACTTCACTTTCACCTAATACTAAACCCGGGTTAGAACGCAGTTCAGAAGTAATCCCCAAACGCCTAGCCATTTGCACTACATCTTCTAAACCGACATCCTGTGCTACCCTTAATGCAATTGCATTTTCCGACAACGCTAAGCCGCGATACATATCCACACTGCCGCTGGTTCTTTCGCAGCCGCTGTAACTTTGTCCCCCCCAGGAAAGGGGGGCGCAAGAATAAGTTTTCTCGGCTGAGATTCCCCGTTCCAGGGCGGCTGCATAGGTGAAAATCTTAAATGTAGAACCGGGCTGTCTCAAAGCTTGAGTCGCCCGATTAAACTGACTTTTCAAATAATCTACGCCCCCAACTAAAGCTAAGACTTCTCCGGTTGTACTGTTGAGAGTTACCACTGCTCCTTGAGAAAAACCTGCACTGGCTCCCGCATTTTCAACAGCATTTCTGAGGGAACTTTCCGCCAACTTTTGCAGGCCGGGATTCAAACCTGTTTCTACAATAAAATTGCCTTCTCGGGCTAACTGTTCCCCCAGCAAAAACTCCAATTCGTCAAATACATAACTGTAGAAATAAGGAGCGATCGTACTTTGCAAAAATTCGCGAGCTTTGGGATTGATCTCAATTCGCGATCGCCTCGCGCGATCTGCTTCTTCCTGAGAAACAGTCCCCAGTGCCCGCATCCGTTCGATCACTCGATCGCGGTACTGCACCGCCAATTGATAATTTTGAATCGGATTAAAACTGTTTGGCGCAGGCAAAATGCCCGCCAAAGTTGCTGCCTCTGACAAAGTTAAATCCTTCGCTGACTTGCCAAAATAAAACCGAGACGCATCCTCAAAACCGTAAAGGTCAATTCCCAAGAACACCCGATTTAAATAAGTCAGCAACAGCTCATCTTTGCTGTAATAAGTCTCCAGTTTAAAAGCAACTACGGCTTCCCGCAACTTGCGTCCTGCCGAATCTTGAGTTCCCACATAATCTCGAAACAAACTCCTCGCTAACTGCTGCGTCACAGTGCTGCCGCCTTCGCGAATTCCTCCCCCGCGAACATTGGTCAAAAGCGCCCGCAAAACCCCCAGCGGATCGACCCCCAAATGCCAATTGTAGCGGCTGTCTTCCGAAGCAAGTACCGCCTTGGATAAATAAGGCGAAAAATCCTGCAATTTTTTTAATTCTAAGTGAGCGTTATTCTGAGGAGGACGCAGGGGAGTTTGCCCGTCGCGCGCGTAAACAATCACGGGGCCATTGATACTTCTAGGCAGAGGCCGCACTTGAAACTTTGTCGATTCCATCCCTACCAACACGGCAATCAAAGCGGTGATTCCGCTGACGCCGTAAAAGCTGTAACGCACAAGTTCCAAATACCAAGGCGGCGGATATACGTACTGAATTCTGACAGCGGCGGCTAGTTCCGGCGGCCCTAATGTGAACACGTCTCCGTGACGCAGGGACATACTTTTAACTCGCCTTTTGCCGCTGTAAATGCCGTTGGTGGAGTCTTCATCTTTGATGACAAAAGGAGTCCGCCGCCGAGTATCCCGCGACAGGGATAAGTGTACGTGACTGACAACGGGATTGCGAACTACAATATCTGAAGATTTGGACGATCGACCTAACAAATATCGATCGCCTAACAGCGGATAAACCTCAGCTTTAGCTGCACCCGCATCCTGTACCCACAGTTCGGGTACTTTGGCGTTTGGTTTCAGCGCTAGCTGGTTAAAATTAACCTTGGCAATAGTCTGGACTGCTTGGGTAATTGCACCCAAGACGGTTTGAGGTTTGCGGGGCGGCGGCGGTGGGGTCATATTTCGCTGTGCACTACAGTCGAGCGATCGGCTCTTGCACCATTCTACTCGCAACTTTTGGCTAATTTCAGGATCTGCCCCACAGAAGGAGGCGATCGTCGGCTAGTGGCGATCGATTTTGCGGTGATTGGTGAACCCGCTCGGAATCCGTTTATTGAGCAAATCTCTACCCAACCACAAAAAATCCCGCTCTCACGAGAGAATTAAAATATCATAAACTTGCCCACAAATCAACACTTTAAATCAAATTTATCCCTAATTTACCAACACACTTTAAGTAATTAAAACCCCCCTTGAAAAAGGGGGGTTAAAAGCCGAAAATCCGCTTAATTCTCCTTACATCGAAGAACCCAAACCGGCATAAGCACCGTAGAAGAAAAGGCTCACAATGCTCAGAACACCGAGACCTGCGACAGTAGCTACCAGCCACAAAGGAATTCTGCCACTTTCACTAAACATAGCTATCACCTCACTAATTCACAGCTAAACACATTCGATCGAACTATCGAAAACCAACTCAGACACCAGTTAGTTAAAGAAATAACTGGAAAACAAAATACCCAGAGTAAAAATCAGCAACAAACCCAAATACAAAGAAGTCCGGTTTAACTCAACAGGCTGCTCGTTGGGATTAGGAAGGCGCTCAGGCATTGTAAACTCCTATCGTTGAATAAATTGCATTGCTGCGATCGCGCCCAAAAAGAAAATTGTTGGGACACCTAAAGTATGAACTGCCAACCAGCGCACCGTAAAAATCGGATACGAAATTGGCTCATTATTTGGGGTTCTGCTCGTCATTTTTCCAAATCCTTGTTAAATTACTTGGCAATGAACTGATCTACTTGTTTCTTAGCTTCAAAGCGATCCGAGATAATCGGCACTTCTTCTCGCTGCGGTGTGAAATACTGGTTAGGGCGAGGAGTTCCGAAAGCATCGTAAGCCAAACCCGTTTGCACAAACAGCCATCCAGCAATAAACAAAGCTGGAATGGTGATGCTGTGAATTACCCAATAACGGATACTTGTAATAATGTCCCCAAACGGACGTTCTCCAGTTGTACCAGCCATTTAGAATCCTCCTTTCAACAACAAATTGACAGACAATCTCTATTACTATTCTACTATCAAGCAGCTTGTGCTGAACCTTGATATTTAAGTAAAGTACCGCTCGCGCCGATCACAAATCCGCGATCGGGGCCCATAAAGACAATCCTGTAAAAATTAGCGGGAACATCTTCTACTTCGCGGTCTTTTAGCCAAGTTTTCCCGCCGTCCAAACTGCACAGCAAATTGCCGCCGCCGCCGGCTACCCAAACTTCATTATCAGTCCGGTAAGCCATGTCCAGCAAACCCCAACTCGCTTTGCGATCGGGAAAAAACGGTTTTCCCCAACCGTCAGGATTGGACGCGTCGCTAAACTGAATCTGACCGCCGCGGGCGAGCATCCACAAACGCCCGTCCTTGGTAAAGCCCATATTTTGCAGGCGGCGAGAACTATTGCGGTTGTGAGGTTCCCAAGCTTGTTGTCCGGGTTTCCACACCGAGTAGAAATTGCCCTTCGAGGAAACCGCAACATACTGCCCGTCTTCAGAACGGTTGATATTGCGAACTACCCCAAAAGAATCCTGCACGACAGCTTTCCAATTTTTGCCACCGTCGGAAGTCCGGTAAATCGCCCCGACATCGGTCGTCATCTCGGCGGAATTCGGGCCCAAAGCTGCGATCGTACTGGGAGAACCAGGCAACTGACTGCTCAAAGCAATCCGCGTCCAAGACTTGCCCTCATCGTTCGTGTGGAGCAAAACTGAAGGCTGGCCGACAATCCAGCCTTCGGAACCCGAAAAACTCACTGACGCAAAACGCGACCTCGGATCGTCGATATCCAGTGCTATAGACTTCCAGCTAGTGCCACCGTCAAGGGTTTCGAGCAGAGTCGCCTCAGAACCCACAACCCAGCCGTGCTGAGAATTGCCCGTAAAGGCAATATCCTGCAAATTAGCTTCCGTCGGCAAGGAAATAACGTGCCAGGGGTTGTAACTCACGGAACTGATGGTGCTGCAACTCGTACAGATGAGGGCAGCGGCCAATAACATTACAATTCGTTGCCAAAATCTCACAATCGTTTTACTGCAAACCATACATACTAAGTAACAACAAGAAACCAACGACCAAGCCGCCAAAAATCAGCAAACTTTTCTGACCTTCGGTCATGCCGTTGACACCGACACCGTAGCGCTGATTTGCCTTAAATCCCGATACCCCTTCCATCTGACCGAGATTTTGAAACACCGATTTGCGTGCCCCGCAAACGGGACAGACCCAAGTTTGGGGCAAATCTTCAAAAGCCGTGCCCGGGGCAATGTCATTTTTAGGATTCCCCTTTTTCGGATCGTAGACGTAGCCGCAGGCGCGGCACTCGTGCCGATCGAGGGTCTTAGTCTCAGTGGCTCGATCGCTCATAGCTCCAAAAGAGTAGGTAAGCTAATCTTAAAATATACATTAAAAATTATTGCAGAAGATGGACGATTAATCTCAACCAACTCGTAATTTTAGCTACCCAAAATCTATATAATGTAAAGACTAAGTTACAGAACCCTTTCACCTAGGCAGTAATTATTCACCGTGTTTGCACTCAGCGGCTACGAGTATTTCTTAGGCTTCCTGTTAATTTCCAGCCTAGTCCCTATCCTCGCCCTCACGGCGTCTAAGGTACTGCGCCCGAAAAGTCGTCCCTACGACCGACGCACTACCTACGAATCTGGCGTCGAGCCGATCGGCGGAGCCTGGATTCAGTTCAACATCAGATATTATATGTTCGCCCTAGTCTTCGTCATCTTCGACGTAGAGACCGTCTTCCTCTATCCTTGGGCGGTTGCTTTCAACCAGCTAGGACTGTTGGCTTTCATCGAAGCCTTGTTTTTTATCACGATCCTCGTTATTGCTCTTGTCTATGCATGGCGCAAAGGAGCCTTGGAATGGTCTTAAGTTCTGACAAATCACAAAAAGCGCTGATCAACCCAGTCGAGCGCCCCGAAGTCACATCGCAACTCTCAGAGAACGTCATCCTGACAACAGTGGATGACCTCTACAATTGGGCGAGACTTTCCAGCCTGTGGCCGCTGCTTTTCGGCACAGCCTGCTGCTTCATCGAATTTGCAGCTTTGATCGGATCGCGCTTTGACTTCGACAGATTCGGCTTAGTACCGCGATCGAGCCCCCGGCAAGCCGACTTGATCATCACGGCCGGCACAATTACCATGAAGTACGCCCCCATCTTGGTGCGGCTGTACGAACAAATGCCGGAACCCAAATACGTCATCGCGATGGGCGCTTGCACCATCACGGGCGGAATGTTCAGCATGGACTCCACCACAGCAGTCAGAGGCGTTGACAAACTGATTCCTGTAGACGTGTACATCCCCGGCTGTCCCCCCCGCCCAGAAGCGATTATTGACGCAATTATCAAACTGCGGAAAAAAATCGCCAACGATTCCATGCAAGAACGGGCCAGATTGCTGCCCACCCACCGCTACTACACCAGACCCCACAAAATGAAAGTAGTAGACGACATTTTGGACGGCAAATACTTATCTATTCCAGGCCGGATAGCGCCGCCGAAGGAATTGACGGAAGCAATGGGAATGCCAGTACCGCCGGCCCTGCTTGCAGGACAAAAACAGGAGGTAAACCGTGGCTGAGACAGAATCTGCAATTGTTGAAGCCGGGAAGGTTTCCCAGTGGTTGACTCAGAATGGGTTTGAACACGAAGCTTTAGCGCCCGATAATTTGGGCGTGGAGATATTAAAGGTCGATCGAGACTTCTTAATTCCAATGTCAACAGCACTGTATGCCTACGGGTTTAATTATATGCAGTGCCAGTGCGCCTACGACCAAGGGCCCGGAGAAGATTTAGTCAGCGTTTACCACTTGGCTAAGCTGACAGATAATGCTTCCAAGCCTGAAGAAGTCCGCGTCAAAGTATTCGTACCCCGCGAAGATCCCAGAGTGCCATCAGTCTACTGGATTTGGAAAGCAGCCGACTTTCAAGAGCGGGAATCCTACGATATGTACGGCATTGTCTACGAAGGACATCCGAATCTGAAACGGATTTTGATGAACGAAGATTGGGTAGGCTGGCCGCTGCGGAAAGATTACATTTCCCCGGATTTCTACGAATTGCAAGACGCTTATTAAGGAAATTTTGAGTTTTTAGCTCAAAATACAGTTGGTTATTTTGCACCCACTTCTTTGAGGAGTGGGTACATTTTTTTGTGCGTTTTTTTTTGAAATGTCGATCAAAACTTTCTGGGATATGATGAAAGTGTGTCCGTCACCTTGCCATATTTTTAATGTCTGCTTATGCCCAAAAAGATTAGAGAACTCAAAAGCCTGTTGCTTAAAGCTGGGTTTACTTATCGTTCGGCAAAAGGCAGTCATACAAGATGGGTTCATCCTTTACTACCTAATGAACCAATTACCATTGCTGGAAATGATGGCGATGATGCGAAACTGTATTTAGAGAGAGAAGTTAATCGAAAAATTGGAATATTGAAAGCAATTGAAGAAGAGGAGTCTGAATCATGAAATTACCTTATATAATTGTTATTCAATGGTCAAATGAAGATAACTGCTACCTAGTTCACTTACCTGATTTTCCATCTCAGCAGTTCCACACTCACGGAGATACCTACGAAGAAGCTTTGCAGAATGCAGTGGAGGTATTAGAGCTTTTAGTAGAAGAATATCAGGCAGATGGTAAATCTCTCCCAGCACCTAAAACTTTAGTACAAAACTTGCTGTTTGCTTGAGCATAGATTTGAAGTCATTGAGCATGATTCGGAGATTCCGAGATTAACAACCTGCTATCCTTTGTAGTGCCTGGAGGTAATAAGAGTGGCAAAGAATACAATTAAATTACTAGATGTTGTTGCCTTGACAGTTGACATTCCTGAATACAACCTCTGGCGCGGACAAGTAGGGACTGTGGTTGAACAGTTGGCTGATGGTGCAGCGTTTGAAGTTGAATTTAGCGATCGCAACGGACGCACTTATGAATCTGTCGGGTTGCATCCAGAGCAAATCATGGTGTTGTACTTTCAGCCAGCATCACCGGATATCAAACCCGAAAGGGTTACAGCATAAGTGGCAAAATAACTTGCGGACTTTAGTATAAGCTGATATCTGGTAAATGTAGAAGCGATTTCAATCGCGGAATCATCGAGCGTATAACTTATCACCGACTTTGAATCTCTACAAACTTCTGGAATAGCGGTACTTGAAAACGATAACCTTCTTCAGTCACCTCCAGCACTTCTTTCTCCACAAGTCTCGGCCATGAACCACTTTCTGCTACCGCTACAACTGGTTCTTTGATTAATTTATGCAAAAACTCTCGTTCTGATTCCGTTAATTCTTGATAGCGTTCTCGAAATGCAGCCCCCCCTTGTTCCAAACTTTTGAGAATCGCAGCCTTCACGTCCCCTTGTGCTAATTGCCTTTGTTTTTCCTGATTTAACGTGGTCTTTTCTCTGTTTATTGCATTCAGGCGATCGACAAGTACGCGACACATCAGTTGTACATAATAAGGCTGACACCGGGTTAAGTAAATAATTTCATCAATCGCGCCCTCTGTATAAATGTCGGGAAAATTATCAATAGGATGCTGAATTAAATCCCGCGCCTCTGCTTCCTGCAAATACGTCATCCGTAAAGATTGTGTATTAATCAAATAATCGTTCCAATAAGGATTTAGTTCGTCCAAAGTATGGGAACCGCTGAATAGCAAAATCCAATTAGCGCGGTTCTGCAAAATGTAGCGCAAAAAGTTCAGGGGCGATCGACTTCCCGTCTCTTCGACTACTTCTTCTAACCGCTCAAACTCATCCATACATAACAAAAATCGCTTTCCTGGCGCAATTTTTTCAATTTGCACAAACCATTTTTGGAGAGCCATAAACGGATCAATCTTTAGCGATTCTCTTTCAATGGCGGGTAATTGCAAATTGCGGTTGCGCCGCGCCGCTTCGACAATTTCACCAGCGATAAACTCGGCTAAACCGCTCAAGGTTGTTGTCATTGCTGCACCCTGAAAGTCGATCGACAACGGCACTAATTCTGAGCCAACTTTCTTAGGTAAAAACTGGAGGGCGGAGGTTTTCCCGGTGCGACGGCCTCCATACAGCAACAATACAGGTGGTTGAGATGAACGAGCCAAAGACTCGATTTCTCGGAATACGTCCAAACGCCCTTTGAAGCGAGTGCTAGAATCTTCTGGGTTGAGGGCTGGCCCAGCGACATAAACTTGCGGGATTTCTGCTGAATCTAAAGCTGCGTCCTCTAGAGTTTGTCGGGAGGTTTCTAAGATACTCAGCCACCGCTGCACAATGTTGCCAAAGCTGGTTGCTAAAGCTGCATTTTTGCCTAAAACCAGACTTTCTCGCAAGCGATTGAGTTTAGTCAAAAGTGTTGCCAGCATTTCATATTGAAGGTAGGCAGAACTAGCATTTTCGGCAGCGCGGACATCTTGGCTGATTTCCAAAAATTCAGGTAGTACGGAACCGAGTTCGGCGGGCGGTGGTGAGGGTATCCAGGCAAGTTGTTCGGTAATGGTAACGATATCTTGAGAGTTCTGACAGCGGTTGAGGGTATCAATGGCAATTCCCACCATTGCCTTTAATGCTACTTTTTGTTGGTTAGTTGAGTCGATTAGATAATTGATGGTTTGTTGGGCTGCAACTGAGTTCTGGCAATAAGCTTTGACGATAAAAGAGTCCATCCAAGGAATCGGTAAGTGAATGAGTTGGTCGAAGTAGGGTGGCAGACGCAGCAGCCATTTTGCCTCGTCTCCCTTTGGCACGAACCTCAACAGGAAAAACATCCACAGTAATTCTGGAATCCAGAAATAAACCCGCAAAATGCCGAGAATGAACGCCACATTTAACGCCACACTGGATGCCACACCCAACGTCACACCCAACGCAAAACTGGACGCCCCACTGAACAGCACACCGAATGCCATACCTAACACTACACCTAACCCCACACCTAACATCACACCTAACCCTACATCCCTTCCCACATCCGCTGCTACATCCCCCACCATCCAATCAACCTGAAATGGAATTAAATATTGTAGGAGAACGATATGTGGAATCAATGGCGTTAGTTCCGGCGAGAATATCAGACTAATAATTATCAAAAATATAATACTGAAAACCATTGATATAATTTGTTTCAACGTCTTTCGCAAACTACTATTAATACTAATAAATACCCAGTGTGTCAATTGCAATATCGTCGTAGGAATACTCAAAGACGACCAATTAAATATAATGGAAAGAGAATAAGTGATGCAAAATAGGATTACAGGAAGTATAGTTGTTGCTGCTTTTAAAAACCAAAATTGTTCTGCATACCGCCTCAACTTAGGATTAACCCTAAACTCCGCCCGCATCGTAAAAGGATTAGTATCCGATTTCAAATCAGGGTGAATTTCTCGCAGCCAGTCCGCCAAAGTAAAAGGTTTAAAGTAAATCCAGTATAGAAGGCGAGCACATTCAGCTAAATAATTTCGATTTATATTTATCCTAACCATCACACCACTTGCCTAACACCGGACTCAAACTGCCACACAAAAACTTTTTGAACAAATCAAAAAAGTAATTTTGAGTAACAATACCTGCGACACACATAATCGCCACAATTATCAAACTCAGACCCATTAGCCAAGTAAATATGTCATCCAGTTTCAGCCCGAAATTTTTAGCGAAATTGCCCACCCAAATTGGCATATCCCAGACTAGCCAGCGCAGCAAATGCCAAAACTTCTGAGGGCGCTTGGGTCGAGTTGACAATTGTAAAAATGCCCTAGTTTGGTCTTGAAACTTCTGCTTTGCCCACTTCACATCTTTACGCTCTTGTTGCATTTGCCAGAGATATTTTCCGGCTAATTGCAAAAGCACAGGATGCTGTTTTCCCCACTCCAAAGCTAGGCGCTGATTTGTTTGAGTTAAAGCTGGTATAGCCCCTGCTATATTTCCTTTAGGCAACTCGACCAATTTTTGAGCTTCTGCTTCCGAAAACTTTTTCAATAAGCACTCTGAACCGACGTTGAAAAAAGAAGAGGTCAGTTTATATTTGGTGCGGTAGGAATCAAGAGTTTCTAGAGAGGCTAATACCAACATCAGGGCGCTATTGTTGATTAAGGAGTGAAGATTGTCATAAAATCCTTCATCAAATTTTTCGCGATAACTCTCCTGAAACAGCGCTTCAAATTTATCTATACATAACACGGGTAATATTTGCTGTACCTCACAAAGTCTAATGGCTTTAGCGAAGATACTGCGATTCCAATCGGGAGCTTGAAACGCTGTAACTAAACTTGGCTTGGCTTGAATAACTGGCACTTCGCTCAACTTTTGAGCAACTGCTTGATAGAAAGTATTTTCTTCTTGGCATTCACCATCTTGAAATGATAAATAAATTACAGCATAAGGGCTGGAAGCGTATTGAGGATGATTGCGACAATTTTGATAAAAACGCCAAAGTAGGGATGACTTGCCAATTTTATGTGGCCCCACAATATTAACGCTGGTTGGCTGTGGGCCTGTCATCTGAGATTGAATAAATCTTAGTTCGTCTTTGCGCCCCACAAAGTAATCGCGCTTTTTTAGCATAGAGGGTGCAGAAAACGGACAGGGAGATGGCGAAGGGGGAGCCATAGAGTTATTTGACTAGAGCAGAAGCGGATTGGTAGATTGATGATACACTACGTTACGCTTTTCAATCATTCCGCAAGGCGGAGATCGGATCTAAGCGAGCCGCATTCCGAGCCGGCAATACTCCAGCTAACAACCCGACGGTAAAAGACAGCCCAAAACCCGCCGCGATCGACCATACAGAAACCACAAACGGAAATTTGAAGGCTGTCGAGGCCCCAAAGGCGATCGCAATTCCCAACCCAATACCCGCCGTTCCCCCCACCGTGGAAACTAAAATAGATTCCGCCATAAATTGAATTAGAATTGCTGCATTAGTAGCGCCTACCGCTTTGCGAATCCCGATTTCCTTAGTGCGTTCCACAACAGACACCAACATAATATTAGCAATACCGATGCCGCCAACCACCAAAGAAATTCCGGCGATCGCTCCGATCATAACCGTAAATAAACCTATCACATTGCTAAAAGTATTAACGATCTCAGCTTGATTTACAACTCGAAAATCATCCGGTTGTGGCGGATAAATATTGTGGCGCAAGCGCATGATATTTTCCACTTGAAATTGAGCATCCGCTAAATCCGCTTCGCCCGCAGTTTCCAACCAAAAACCCGATATCGCAATCCCTGCTAAAGAATTTCTCCCCACAATCCGCGAAGACATATTTTTGAGGGGAATATACACTCGATCGTCCTGATCGGTTCCCCCTACAGACCCCTTGCTTTCCATCACTCCAATGACCTTGTAGCGGTTTCCCTGAATGCGAATATCGGAGGAGAGCGCATTAGCTCCGGCTCCAAAAAGTTCGTCCCGCACCTTAGAACCGAGGACAACTACTGGCTCAGCAGCATTCAATTCATCCTCGTTAAAAAACCGTCCTTCTTGGGGTTGAATGTTCTTGACATCGGGATAATTTAAATCCGTTCCCAAAATAGCAGTAAATGAATTTTGTCCGCCATAAACCACTTGCACTTGGCGCTGCAAATAAGCCGAAATAGCCTTAACTGCAGGAGCTTGTTTGCCGATCGCCTTAGCGTCATCCCAAGTCAGGGTAGTAGCAGAACCGCTTCCCTGACTGACACCGCCCGATCGCGAAGCGCCGGATAAAACCAACAGCACATTTGTACCCAAAGCCTTTAACTGTTCTTCAGTTGATTTTTGTACTCCTTGTCCCACAGAAGTAATGGCAATTACCGAAGATATCCCAATAATTACGCCCAGCATAGTTAAACTGGTACGCAACTTATTATTCCACAGCGCCTCTGTCGCCATGAACGCGATTTGAACGTTAGAGATTTTGTTGGTGCGGGGGCGAGTCTGTAATTTCATGTTATTATTGATTAGGCATTGGGTATTGGGCAGTGAGCCGAAAAGCATAGGCAATTAAAACCTTATTCCTTATTCCTTCTTCCTTTTCCTCCTTCGCGCCCTTCGCGTCTTCGCGGTTCAATAAAAAAATCAAAACCCTAACGCAAGCGCGTTCCGCCACCCGGTTGCAAACCCGGAATCCCGCCCGACGATGGATTTTGGGATCTAGGCCGCAATCCGGGGGGTAAACTAAGTAGCACTTTTTCATTTCCTTTCAAACCCGATCGCACTTCCGTCTTGTCATCCACCGTCATACCAGTCTTAATCGGCATAAAAGCAGGTTTACCATCTTCTCCACCCGCAACAAAAACCCCCGTTTCCCTTTGTTGGCGGACAATTGCCGCAGTCGGAACTACCAAAACATTTTTGAGTTCACCAGCCTTAAACTCCACATTCACATTCATTCCCGATCGCAGCATTTGTTTATCATCATTAATAATTGCCGCTTTTACCTCAAAACTTGTCACATTTTGCTGGACGATCGACTGAGGCGAAATTTGAGTGATTTTACCTGCAAAAGTCTTTCCCGCAAAAGCATCGGCTTGAATAGACGCAGCCTGGCCGATCTTAATCTCAGAAATATTAGTTTCTGCTACGTTTGCTACTAATTGATTCTTTGAAGCTAAGGACAAAATCGAAGAAGAAGTCGCCGAAGAAACCGCACTACCTGCCGTCGTGGGAGTCACAAAAGCGCCCGGATCTGCGTACTTGCGGGTGACAGTGCCGGTGAAAGGAGCCCGTAGCACAGTGTCGTCGATCAGCGCTTGAACGCTTTGCAGGCTGCCTCTAGCGGCGAGAACTTGAGCGCGGGCTTGGGCGATGTCTTCGGGGCGAGAACCGGCTTCTAGCAGCGCCAAAGCTTGCTGTTTTTGCTCGACGGCGGCCTGCCCCGCAGCGATGTCTTCCGGGCGTGCGCCCGATCGCGCCAGGGCCAAAGCTTGCCGTTTTTGCTCTACAGCAGCCCGCTCCGCAGCAATTTCTTCAGGGCGTGCGCCCGATCGCGCCAGGGTCAAAGCTTGCCGTTTTTGCTCCACAGCAGCCCGCGCCGAAGCGATTTCTTCGGGGCGAGTACCCGCTTGCAGCAAAGCTACAGCTTGTTCAGCTTGCCTGACTTGCGTTTGAGCTCGATCGCGCGCGGTGCGGGAGTTGTTCACAACTTGCAAAGCAATGGCTCCGGCATTATAGAGTTCCTGATTTCTCTGAAAGTCTTCCTCTGCTTGGTTTTTGGCGTATTCGGCATCTCTGAGTTTGGCAATTGCTTGGGCGATGTCTTCAGGCCGATTGCCCTTAAGCAATTTTTGTAAATTTGCTTCTTGTTCAGCTAGTTGTGCCTCAGCTACAGCAATATCTTGGCTTCGATTGCCGTTGAGCAATTTTTGCAACGTTGCCTGTTGTTCAGCTAGTTGTGCCTCAGCTACAGCAATATCTTGGCTTCGATTGCCGTTGAGCAATTTTTCCAGACTTGCCTGTTGTTCTGCTAACACAGCCTTAGCCACAGCAATGTCCTGGGTTCGAGTGCCGTTGACCAATTTTTCCAGGTTTGCTTCTGCGGCTGCGAGTTGTCCGCGAGTTTGGGTAAGTTGCCCTTGGAGGTTGGAGTCGTCCATGTAGGCGAGAATCTGCCCTTTTTCAACCTTATCTCCTTCCTTGACAAGCAAACTTTTGAGCATTCCTGAAGTTTTGGGGCTGACGTTAACGGAACGTTCGGGCACAATTGTGCCATTTGCCGAAATAGTAATCGGCAGGTTCACCCTTTCGACAGCAACGGTTTTTTCCTTGCGTCTGGTTTCGCGGCTGGATTTGACTGTGAGTTGGCTGTAAGCGGTGTAGCCTACTCCTGCAAGCAGGGAAGCGGCGAGGAGTCCGCTAAGCCAGGGAGTCAGCTCTTTTTTAATCTGAAAGTGCTTTACTAAGTACATATAAATTAGACCTGATGGGTCTGTCTTGAATTTAGACCGATCGGGAACAGAAAAGGTTCAATTGAAGTCTGATTAAGTTTTTTCCGGTGTTTAATGCTTGGGGGCGATCGACTTTAGATATCAACATCGAGATCCAGTGCTGCATAAAACCTGTTCAGCCAAATGCGTGATAATGGAGGAAGATAGTTTAATCTGGCATACCCTAATCCTTCATGCAATTTGAGTGGGACGAAGCGAAAAATATTAAAAACATCCGTAAACATCAGATTAATTTTGCCGATGTTCCCGCGATGTTTGATGGTGAAATGCTGATTGAGCTAGACGATGTTTTGATTGTGGTAAAGATCGCTGGTTGGGAATCGGTTTTCTCGGTTCTGGAATAGCGGTAGTAGTCTGGACAGAACCTCAAAACAATGTAATCCGAATCATTTCAGCGCGAAGAGCTAACCGTCATGAGCAGAAACGATTTGAACAGTACCTCTGGTACTAACTGGGCCGCCTTAGAGTCAAGGTCAGAAGAGAATATCGACTACTCAGATATTCCACCGCTGACCGATGAATTTTTTGAACGAGCGACTTTACTTATTCCAGCCGATCGAGCCGACAACTTAGTTCAGCTTGATCCAGATGTGAAGCAGTGGTTTCAGGCTCAAGGAGAACAGTATAAAACTCTAATTAATAACGTTTTACGCCAATATATAGAGAGCAACAAAACTCACCACTCAGCATAGCCGTGCGTTTTAACGGACGGACTCAATACTCTGGTGATGACTCAAAGCTTTGTACCGCCGTTGAACGCATCGGTAGTAGATATCATAATGGCTTGATTCCCTTCTAGCCGCGATAATAGCTCAAACTTCCGCAAAAACCTATGATAGTAGAGGGTGCGGAATGTGGGTTATATCACTTGGTAAATAGTTTGAGATTACTCGCCCAAGTTAAGACTAAATATGCAAGAATTTTACGAAATCGTCAGTTTAGCTACAGAAGAGCAACGCCAAAACTTAGCAGAGTTGACCAATTCAGGATTTGGTAGTTCCTCTGAAATTCTTTGCAATCACCTACGGTATTTGAGGTGCGGGAGTCTTGGTCAGCTTTTCTGGAACAGCTCTTGGAAACAAATTGTCACAGATGTTGCCGATCACATTGGTATTGATTGGTCCGAAATTTTTAACGATCGTACATGGCTTGAGTTATCAACTCAAGAAATTGAAGGTGCTGTCGTTGTTAAGCTATTTCAGAATATGTTGGATCAGCTTACACCAGAGCAACGACAACAAATTATTATGGATCTCAGACGAGAGAGCGATGACCCTAATCTTGAAGGTTTCCTTTTAAGTGGTGGTACAATGTTTGCAGCAAAGATGAGTGGTTTTGGGGTGTATTTGTTGGCAAGCACTGTACTAGGTAGCCTCACAAGTGCTTTGGGGATTGCCTTGCCCTTTGCAGTTTACATGGGTGTGAGCCAAACTCTTGCATTTCTACTCGGTCCTGTAGGGTGGGCAGCACTAGCGGGAGGTGTATTATTTTCGCTTAATCAACCCAATTGGAATCGTCTAGGGTTGTCTGTTATATACATCTCAACGCTTCGGTATTCCACAACCTAACAAGCACTTGCACCGGAACGGAGGTATACGCTAATAGTATAGTGGGTTAGTTATCGATCTGTCTATCCTACTTGAGCAATAATTTGCCCTATATCTTGAGGCGTTGCACCTGTTGCCAGGATTGCGCGTATTAACAGTTCAATTGAAACCGAATCGTCGCCATTTTCAGCTTTGGCAATACGAGGTTGGCTGGAGTTGATTTTCTCAGCCAACTCTGCCTGTGTCATCAATATTTGCCGACGTTCTTGGAGATTAAGAATGAGAGCTAACTTAATGTCAATTAGGATCGATTCCTCTGGTGAAAGTTCTAAGAATTCCGAGCCCGATCCAATCTTCCAGCATTTATCTTCTAGACGCTTCTTTTTTGAAATATCCATAACATTAGTCCTCTATAAATGAGGCATTACGAGACTTTCACCTTGCTGCAAGTGTCTGACAATCACACCAGCCTCTATGCGTGCTTCTTGACTAAACCGATCGAACTTTTGAAAAGTTCGATCGCCAATTTCCTACTCAACAAACAGCCGCTACACCCAACTCTGTAATCGCTGCCTCCGGGCCGACCAAAGAAACATACGGTTCTACAAAATATTTCTTAGCAGCATCCCGCGCTTGTGAAGCTGTCACCTGTGCAATTTCTTCTTGAAATTGCTGGTCAAATTTAATTCCCAATCCCAAAATTTCGTACCAGCCTAAAACTTGGGCAATTTGCGAATTAGTTTGTTTTCCTAAAGCATATTGACCGAGCATTTTATTCTTGCAAGCTTGCAATTCTTCCTCGCTTAGTTCGGTGTTGGCGAGTCGATCGACTTCTGCGCGCAATCCTTCAAAAGCAGTCGCCGTATTTTCCGGCGCAGTACCCATGTACACGACAAACTGAGCCGTGTCCAAGCGTGTCGCGTAGAGCGCGGAAACGTCGTAAGCCAAGCCCCGCTTTTCCCGCAATTCCACAAACAACCGGCTCGACAAACCGTTACCCAAATAAGTATTTAGCAACTTAATCGCTGCATAGTCGGGATTTTTGACAGAGGGTGCGAGGTAGCCCAGCATAATCACTGATTGCTGCGTATCTTGCGCCGTAACGACCGATTCAGGGGAGGGTGACAGAGGGGGGACGGTTAAAGTTGGTAAGGGTGTTAAAGGCGCTTTCCAGTCTCCAAAAATTCGATCGATCAGGGCGATCGCATCTTCGGTCGATATTCTGCCGGCTACAGCAATAACTACATTATCGGGACGGAAATAGGTTTTGTGGAACTGTTCGAGCTCGTTTCTGGTGAGCTTTGACATAGTAGCTTCCGTGCCCAAGGGAGAGAAAGCATAGGGGTGTTCCTGGTACATCGAGTGCCGCAATTGCTCGAAGGCGATCGCAAATGGCTGTTCTTGTTGCGATCGAATTGCCGATATGGCAATGCGCCGTTCGAGTTCGACTTCAGGTTCCGGGAAATTGGGCGATCGGGTCAATTCCGCCGCCAACTCCAAAATCTCCTCAAAATCCGCAGAAACTGTCTTCAAACTCACTAAAAAATAGTCTGTAGTAGAGTCGGCACTCAACCTCGCTCCCACCGATTCTACACGCTCGGCAATTTCCCGCGAAGACAGGCGATCGGTTCCCTTAGTCATTACCGCCGACAGCAAATGACACAATCCTGCTTGTTCCGGCTGCACGTAGCGACTGCCGGCCCGCAGGAATATCCTGGCTGCAATAATATCCGCTGCTGGATTTTCTGCTGCTAAGACAACAATACCGTTGTCTAAAACCGTGCGCTGGATTTCATTTTTCATGGTTAATTTAGTTGGGAACTTGTACTGAGAGTAGCTGAAGTATTGGTAATTGAAAATGGGTAATTGGTAATGGGTAATTGGTAATTGGTAATTACTTGATTGCCATTTTTCTATTTTCCATGCGGATCTTGTATGATGTCATACCGGGCAGGGCCTGACCCCCAACATCTAAATGTAACAACATCTATCGCGTAGGGTGTGCCACAAGCACAAAGAACCCCGGACAAATGCCGAACATCTCTCCGGTACCAAAAATATATGTATTTTCACCCGTTTACCAATTAGATTGGTTTGAGTACGACGGCCGTATAGCGTCGGGGAGAGAGATATTGTTGAGCCAGGCGCTGGAGGTCTAAGGGCCCAAATGCTTTAATCCTGGTGGGATAGCTGAGCGCTAATTCCGCAGTGGCGATCGTATTGTAATATCCGTAAAGACCGGCGAGCTGTCCCGGCGTCTCGAGCGAGAAAGCAAAATCGTTGCACAGCAAACGCTTACAGCGGAGCAATTCTACCTCGGAAACCGGCTCAGACTGCAATTGCCAAAGTCGATCGCAAATCCGAGATTCCACCTGTTCAATATCTTTCGCGTCCAAGACTGCACTTATAGTAAATAAACTCGATTCCCGTTGCAGCGAGAAAGTGCTGTCGATCGCCTCTACCAATTGTAATTCTTCCCGCAGTTCCCTGACTAAACGCGAAGTCCGCCCGTGTGCGAGCAACACCGACAGCAAATCCAAACCGCAAGCACTTTGCAAGTGTTCAACTCCCGGGCCCGTCCAGGCCATCATCAGCCGCGCTTGTTCCAATCGGGGGAGACAGAGTTCCTGACGGCGAATTTCTATCAGTGGCGGTTCCGCCTCTGCGGTTAATTTGGGACAATCCCACCGATCGGAAAACTGCTCGAAAGCTTTCCCCGTAATATCTCTAGCCTGTTGTTCATCAATTCCCCCGACTACCACCACAGTCATATTTTCCGGCTGATAGTGCGATCGGTGGAAACAGCGCATTTCGTGGGGAGTTCGCGACATCAGCAGTTCTTCCGTGCCCAATACCGATCGCCTGTAGGGATGTCGCTGGTAAACTGTTTCCATCATGGCTTGGAAACCCAGCCAATCGGGATCGTCTTGAGCTTGACGGATTTCTTCGAGCACCACATCTCGCTCGCGATCGAATTCCAGATCTGGAATCGAAGCCCGCAGCAGCAATTCTGCCAGCGGCTGCGCTGTTTCTGCTAAATAATCAGCCGCAGCGTTGACGAAAAAATGCGCGTAGTCGTGACTTGTAGCTGCGTTGGCGACACCGCCGCGATTTTCGATTACCTGGTCAAATTCTCCCGGGGCGATCGAATCCGTCCCTTTAAATATCATGTGTTCTAGAAAATGAGCCATTCCCGACCAAGAATCCGGCTCCAGCGTAGCGCCAGCTTTCACCCACACGTCTAGCGCGACCACCGGTGTGGCCGAAATCCGCTGGTGAATGACCGTTAACCCATTATTCAGCTTCCAGACATTGGCTGGGAACTCTAAAGCAGTGAGCAGTTGAGACAAGCTAGTTATTCTTAAACTTTAGTTAACTTCGGCTGCAACTATGGTAGCGCTTTACAGCTATGCGATCGGGATTAATTGATACAGAAATCATCACTCATCTGCCATTCATCCTTACTCATCTGTTGTTTTTTGCTTTTTGCTTTTTTTCAAGCAGTCTCAAATACTTACCCTTTTTTTGCTCAAAAGTCAATAGGTTGCGCGGGATATTAATGAATCAGTCGGGAGAAAGAGGATGTTATCAGAATATATCAATAAATTAAGAGATGTAAGAACACTAAAGACATTGAGAGGAGAAACGACAGATGGTAGCTACCCTAGAAGATACCAAGCGCCAAGCGATCGCCACTAAATTAGCAGACATGAAAGCGCTGCAAAACCTGTTGATCGCCAACGAGCAATTGTTCATCAATTCCTGCAACGACTCCGAACTAGCCCAGCGCTTCCGGGATATGCTCGAAGACGATCGCAAAAACTTGGGCGTATTAGAAACTACGATCGTGCAATACGGCATTCAAGCTGAGCCCAAAGAAACCAGTGCAAAAATGATTGAAGAAGTTCAGAAACTCATGGAAGGTTCTGAACTGACACTGTTTGAAAAAGTCACCCAGCACGAACTGCTCAAACACAAACAAACAATGGCCGGTTTGTTAATTCACAAAGCTGCTCAAGTAGTCGGCGCCGACATCGAAGCCGCCATTACTCCCCTCAACACAGTTAACTTTGAAAACCGCGCTCACCAAGAGCAACTCAAGGGAGTTATGGAAATCTTGGGCGTGCGCGAGCTGACCGGCAAAGACCCCGACCAAGGCGTTTGGGCTCGCGTACAAGATGCAATGGCAGCAATGACCGGCATCATCGGCGGTGCAGTTACCCGCAGCAAAGATGAGATGAACATCACCGAAATCATCTCAATGGATCACCGCAAAACCGATACCCTCTTTATGGAAATCGCAAGCACCGACGATCCTCAAAAACTGCAAGAATTCTTCGGTCAACTTTACAAAGACCTCAGCGTTCACGCCGAAGCCGAAGAACAAATTGTTTACCCAGCAATTCGCAGCTACTACAACAACACTCAAGAACTGTACGACGAGCAAGCAGAAATGAAGCAAATGCTCGCCAAGATTAAGTCAATGGACCCCAGTTCTTCTGATTTCAAAGCCCAAATCAAACAGCTCCAAGCAGCGGTTCAAGATCACGTAAAAGAAGAAGAAAACGATATGTTCCCTCAAATTCGCCGCAACTTGAGCGAAGCACAAATGGAACAAATGGCTACTCAATTCAAAGCAGCCAAAAGCACCCTCCAGCAAGAAATGGCTAACCTGAGCTAATTCAGCAGCGAGCTAATTGTAGCTCTAGCTGAGCTCAAAACTAGCTAAACTGCAACCTATCAATCCCGCTACCCACGTAGCGGGATTACTGTTTTGTGTAAACGTCACCAATGTTCAAAAACTAATATCAAATCTCTTATAGCAATCCTTCCAGGAGTCGTACATTTTTTACCCCACCCCAACCCTCCCCTTGGCAAGGGGAGGGAGTAAGAAATTCATAAATGATTTAGGATGGCTGCATCGGAATTATTCATCTATCTATTCTCTTCATGTGCGTGAATCAGCGTCAATCCCTTGTCATCTGCGGTTCACCAATTCTTTTTTTTTCCGCAGATGACGGCATATCAACACAGATTAATGCAGATTAATTGTATAAATTTCGCTTGCACCGTCCGTGATTGTTGATCCTTCGGCGAAGCTAAGGGGGCCTCGCTGTTGACTGAATTTTACGCCCGATGATGCTAGCAGATTCAATATAACTAAAAAAATGAATAAACCCGCCCTAGGTAACGTCATTGTGGGGGCGGGTTTATTTAGATTGTGACTTATAGTCAGAGATTGTGGGTGAAATTCTCCGCCAAAAAATGCGGTTATTTATATCTAAAGTCGCGACAAATCTATCCGTTAATCACAGATCCGCCGTTGGGATGCAAAATTTGACCAGTCATGTAAGACGAATCTTTTGAAGCTAAAAACACGAAACTGGGGGCAACTTCATCGGGTTGACCGGCGCGTCCCAATGCCGTGTCTGCACCAAATTTCTCCACTTTTTCTTCAGGGAAAGTTGCAGGAATTAGAGGGGTCCAAATCGGGCCGGGCGCGACTCCATTGACGCGAATTCCTTTCTCCGCTAAACTTTGAGACAAAGAGCGGGTAAAGGCAACAATTGCTCCTTTTGTGGAGGAGTAATCTAGTAATTGTTGATTGCCTTTATAGGCGGTGACAGAGGTAGTGTTGATAATTGCACTTCCCTCTTTGAGGTGTTTGAGAGCGGCTTTTGTGAGATAAAACATCGAGAAAATGTTGGTGCGGAAGGTGCGCTCTAATTGTTCGGCGGTGATGTCTTCAATGCTTTCTTGGGGATGCTGTTCGGCGGCGTTGTTGACGAGGATATCGAGGCTACCAAACTCTTTAACGGTTTGTTCTACAAGGTTTTGACAGACGTTTTCGTCGCCGATGTCGCCGGCGATCGCAATACAGCGCCGACCTTGTTGTTCGATCGCCTCTTTGGTTTTTTTGGCATCATCATCTTCGTTAAGATAGCTGATGACCACGTTAGCGCCTTCTTTGGCAAAGGCGATCGCCACTGCACGCCCGATACCGCTGTCTCCGCCGGTAATTAAGGCTACTTTGTCCCGCAATTTGTCGCTACCGCGATAGCCCTCCGCGAAGGACTGAGGTTGCGGAGTCATTTGTGATTCAATACCGGGTTGCTGGTCTTGATGTTGAGCCGGATTGGTTTGTTGTTGAGTTGGCATAACATATTCCTCTAGGTTCTACCTCTATAAATAAAGGTTTTCTTGAGGCGGGGAATCGCTCTTTTTGCCGATCGTTCCCTACCACTAAAGACAGTTAGGGCGATCGAAACCAATTGTTATACTGAACTTCCCCCTGCAAAGATACTTACAAAGACTCAAAAGTATCCGAGCGCAAAGGTTTCAATTGTTGAGTAAAAAATTGTGTACCCATGTAGATGATTGATATCTGTTTGCGATCGGTCATTATATTGAATCTACAACAATTGAGCGCGAGATCCTGCGTCAGCTATTGCCGATCAATGGGTACAAATTTTCAGCTCAACAGTTGCATCATTTGTTGAGTAAGAGTTTTAGGACTGTTAGTACATTTGTATGGGGGAAGTTTAGGTTATAGTTGTCAAAACAGCAAAAAGCACGCCAAAACATGATTTGACGTGCAGTTTAAAAAAAGTTAGCTGCTAATTGCTGAGTCTCAAACTAGAGACTCAACTTAACATCAGAACAGCTACTTTGTAGGAGCTACCAAAAACAGTAATGGATCGACTAAAGCCAAATTGTCGGGCGTTACAATCAGCGAACTCGCCGTTCTCGACTCATCAGGGTTAATCAAGCTGCTAAATGCAATCTGAGGTGCGATCAAGCTGTCAATAGGGGTAACAGATTGAGCAACCGAGCCGGGGTTATTCAGAGGATCGGTACCAGTTGCCACCTCCCGAGATTGACCAGTCACAGGATCGTCGAGATCGAGGCTGCTTAGTCTTACTATTCCCGATGCGTCTGGGGGCGTCGCAGTCGTCGTAGGCGCTGTGTTAGGACCCGGCACGCTAAAGTTAACCGGATTCGGTCCCGTTGGGATTGGGAACGGGTTATTAACGCTCGCATCGAAGACTTCCAAAACCGAGTAGGTGCCTGGGGACAAATTAGGAAACAGAGCAATACCATTAGCATCTGTTCTCACCAGCGGTTCGGTAGCAGGATCGTAGCGGTTGTTATTGTTCAAATCCAAGGTAAATGGTATATTTTCCAGGGGCGGTTCGTTTGCATCCCGTATACCGTTGCGGTTGTCATCTCGGAATTTAGGAACCGACAGGTCATAGCGGCGAGAGTTACCCACCAAAGCACAAGTAAAGGTTTGATTTGCACCGAGAACAATATCCAGCGGTTGAGTCGTTTTGAAGAAGCCAGAAGGTGTTACTTCCCGAACGCTGTAATTGCCAGGGCGCAAATTGGTGAATGCAAAAGTACCAAACTGATCGGTGGTAGTAGTGGGTTCATTTGCTTGCAACACACCGTCACGGTTGGTATCGATCGCAATGGTGACACCAGGAATAGCTGGTTCGTTACCATCTCGATAACCGTTCAGGTTAAAGTCCTCAAACTTGCAACCGGTGATGTTGCTGTTGGGTGTGTTGGCAAAGGTAATGTTGGCGTCCTGAGTGCTGAGGGTCACATCGACGCGATCGGCTGTAGAAGGAGAGAAATTGGGCTGTGCAACTTCTCGAACGACATAGTTGCCTGTTGGCAAGTTGGTAAAGGCTCCTCTACCCTGGGCATTTGTCTGGATTTGCTGTTCTCCAGTGTCGGGAGTGCCATTGTTATTGGTGTCGAGGAAGACAGTGACACCGCTAATTGGCGCTTCACCCTGAGTTGGTTCAAAGCGACCATTGGCATTCAGGTCATTGTATTTGAAGACATTGATGTTCGGTCGAGTGTTGCCCACACCGGCATTGTTGCCAATACCCTGAGTTGCTCCCACAGGAGTAAAGATAAGTGATGGCGATGGGTTGGGCGCTGGTAAAGTTGTAACTGGCGCTGCAAAAATCGGCCGCTCACCAGTGGTGGCGATCGATCTTTCACCTGGTTGTTGAATGCCGTCGCGGTTGGAGTCTACAAATTTAGGGTCGTTTGGCTTCAGCGTGTAGGTTGTGTCTGTTACTAAGATTGGTTGCTCTCTGCTGATCGTACCCTGGAATCGTGCCTGCGGCCCTGGTGCCGAAACCAGAGCGGGGTTTGGAGTTGTTGCTACTGGAGCATTGAGGTTTCCTGGGGCACCGCCACCTACTTCTGCAGGCAGTACACTTGGAAAAATTTCCAACACTCTGTAATCGCCAGCTCGCAAATCCTTGAAGATAACTACTCCGTTCGCATCTGTGATGGCTATCGGTTCGGAGCCTGCTCCATCCCAGCGACCGTTCGCGTTCACATCTAAAATAAACGGTACTCGGGCAATGGGGGGTTCCAATACTCCACTAACAACATTTCGCGTTCCGCTGCGGTCTATGTCTCGAAATTTGTTAACTTCAATTTGATAGAGCGGAGTATCGCCAACTTGAGCGCAGGCAAAGGTTTGACCTGCTGCTACCGTCACGTCCAGTAGGGGAACGTTGCCGGGGGGAGTGCTTTGGGGAAAATCTTGTGTTTCTAAGGGTTCTGCGTCCGTAGCATTAACTTCTAGTCCGGTAACAGGATTAATCTGTCGTCTGATCCGTTCTTCCCGAATCTTGTAGGTTCCGGGTAATACGTTGAACGACCATGCACCATTTTTGTCTGTTAAAGTGTTCTGTTCCTCTGCATCGCGTTGACCGTTGCCATTTGAATCAATATATATCCTGACATTTTTAATCCCCGGTTCATTCCCATCTCGGAAGCCGTCGGCATCTATGTCTAAGTATTTGCATCCTACGATACGACTGCCTGTAACTGGTGGAACTCCCGCGTTGCCAAAGAAAACGTTGACATTTGTGTTTCCAAGAGTGACAGCAAGGGGGTTGGGAGTAGTAGCGGTGAAACCAGTAGGTAGTTGCGTTTCGGTGAGTACGTAATTGCCAGGGACAAGATTTATGAATGAGAACGCGCCGTTAGCGTCCGTCGTGGTTGAGAGTTCTCCAGTACCAGCATTAAATACACCGTTGCTGCTTGTTGCTGATTCGAGGAGGATGGGGATATCCCGAAGACCTGGTTCATTGGGCTGTCTGACCCCATCTCGGTTCAGGTCATTGAACTTGGTTCCTAAAATTGCCGGGCCAGCATTCCCAACCACAACTGGCTGTAATTGCTGGGCAATGCGCTCTTGCTCTTCGTTAATTGAAGCCATGATTTCTCTCCTTCACACCTAAATCCACGTAAATTACAGACTACTGTATGGGTTGTAACTTGCTGAGTAGTTTTTACTAATAGCTGACAACCGCTACTCGATTTTACATACGTCTGCACTTGAGGTAATGTTCCCATTTCACACAACAATGCCTCAAGCTTTGTCGCTGGCAAGTATATCAGGTTTTGAAGAACCCTGGCAATTTGAGGGCAACATCTTCAGGATTTGCACACCTTCTCTGTCCGTACATACTTGCGGTTTCCAGCTTTAAAAAGCCTAAGACTGACTTCTCCCCCCTGATATCAAGTCCGGCTGCATTGTTCTTGTTCGTCCTGGGAAAGCTGTCCTAGACGATCGCCTCCTCTGGGATTGCAAGGACAGCTTTCCCAGTATCGATCGAGCTACCTGGCTTGATATGACTTGCTTTGCCTGGAAATACGCCGATCGGGGTTGGGGGGACTGTCTGCTAGTTTCTCACTCACAGATGTGCTACTGCCTCTGAATATTGCAACCAATATACAAGCCAGCTTCGGAGTTGCCGGAACTTAGGCTTGAGTGTTGGAGGTTGCCAACAATAGGGTATCACGCGATCGCCCTTTCACCTCTTCGTTATTTTTATCTGCGGTTTGGGATTCCGGGCGATCGAGCTTTGTCTCACCCTACATAACCCATAAATCTCTTCCACCCACAGTGCTGGCCGAGTTCCCGATCGCCCCTTTAATTAATTCATTTTTCTTGACAAATTCACCGGTTTGTGCATGAGTATCCAGACCGACATTCTGTGGCCCAAAGTTAGGAATATTGCCTAAATTGGCAACAGGTCGATCGACCCCAAAATCACTAATTTGATAACTACTATCACGAGCCGAACTCAAAAGCAAGCTATCCGTCCCAATATTACCCACAGGTTCCCCCGGATAGCTGCTGGCATCCGTCAGCAGGTCGCCATTCCCGGATTTAGCCGAGCAACCCTCAGCATCTCTCCCCGTCACCAAATCGATGCTGCTAGCCCGAATATCTGCCGAGACAACAACCACCGTAGGGGGAGTCGTTAGAATGAAACCCGGCGGCGGAACTTCGCGGACAACATAACTACCTACCGGAACGTTGCGGAAACTGTAATTGCCTTGAACATCGCTTAAGGTACTCGCTTCACCCGGATCTAAACTGCTGTTGTTGTTGAGGTCGATGTAAATTGGAGAGTTGGCGATCGGCGGTTCCCCAGGATCTAGGCGGCCGTTGGCGTTAACATCGTTAAATTTCACACCGCTGATCGTTCCCGTTACCAATACATTGCCAAAGCTGAGATTAGTGGCATTTGTGCCGTTGCCCACGATGATGGGAGTCGGATTTGGCGTGGTTTGTCGAAAACCGGGCTGCTGGACTTCCCTGACCAAATAGGTGCCTTGAGGCAAATTGATAAAAGAGAAATTACCTTGGGGGTTTGTTAAAGTCGAAGGTTCGTTGGGATCTGGGGCGCCATTGTTGTTGAGGTCAAGGTAAATCGGCCAGTTGGCAACTGTCGGTTCCGTCGGTTCCTTGATACCGTTAGCGTTGAAGTCGTTGAACTTGAAGCCGCTGATGCTGCCGGTAGGAAAATTGTTGCCGAAACTGACGCCGACAGCGTTGGTAGTGCCGATTATGTCGATCGGGCCTGGATTTGGCGTAGTCTGTACCCATCCTGGTTGTTGGACTTCCCTCACCAAATACCGGCCCGGGGAAACATTCGCAAAAGTGTAGTTGCCTTGCGGGTTTGTGATGGTGGTGGGTTCGCCCGGGTCAACGCTGCCGTTGCCGTTGAGGTCGAGGTAAAGTTGCCAGTTGGTCAGAGGCGGGTCTGTCGCGTCTCTGACGCTGTTGGCATTGAGGTCGTTGAACTTGAAGCCGCTGATGCTGCCGACAAAAAAGATATTGCCAAAATTGATGTTGTTGACAGTGGCGTTAGAAGTAACGTTAACCGGGCCGGGGTCAGGCGTGGTTTGGCGAAAACCCGGTTGCTGGACTTCTCTCACCAAATATGTATTTGCGGGAATATTGACAAAAGCGTACTTGCCTTCAACGTTTGTAAAAGTAAAAGGTTCGCCGCCGTCGAGCCTGTTGTTGCGGTTGAGGTCGAGGTAAATTTGCCAGTTAGCTAGCCCTTGTTCCCCGGGATCTCGGCTGCTGTTGTTGTTGATGTCGTTGAATTTTGTGCCTGCGATCGTCCCTGCGTTGAAGTTGTTGCCAAAATTGATATTGCCAACGTTTGTCCCGCTGGTAATCGTGATGGGTGAGGGATTTGGGGTAGTTTGGCGAAAGTTCGGCTGCTGGACTTCCCTAACTTGGTAAGTGCCCGGCGGCAGGTTGGCGAAGACGTAGTTGCCTACCTGGTTGGTGAGAGTGGAAGGTTCGTTAAACTCTGGCTGGCTGTTGTTGTTGAGGTCGAGGTAGATTTGCCAGTTGGGAATTGGGAATTCTTCAGGATCAGGGCGGCCGTTGGCGTTGAGGTCGTTGTATTTGGTGCCGCTGATGCTGCCGACTTGGAAGTTCCCGATGTTGACGTTGCCGATGTCTATTTGGCTGGCGGTTCTGGATTCGGACATGGTGTTGCTGGGGCCCAATGAACGCGGTTCAATGTTTTCTGTAGGGCAATCTAGCAGTTTTTTTGCCAATTGCAGCTATTTCAGGGGAGAAATTATTTTTAGGAAAGGGAAGGGGAGAAAAGTTGTGAGTTTTGATTTAACTGGTTCGCAGGCATAGCCAGGGAATCAGTTAATGCCTTATGCCCAATTCCCTATGCCGAAATTCCCAATTTTTTCCAGATTTGATGTACGATCGCTACCAGTTTTGCAGAGGTCGAATTCCCAATGTCCCAAAACTTGACAGCAAGCTGGAATGAAGCCCGCGAGGTTCCGAGTTTGCTCTTCGGCTGGAGTTTGTGCGGTTTATTTGTAATAGGATCGATCGCCTCTACTCCTGCTGCCGCACAGCTACCTACCTCCGAACAAGGTAAAATTAATAGCCCGATCGCTCAAACAGGTGCGATCGTCCGCCCCGCAATCAAATTGGGCAGCCGCGGCTCCGAAGTGATCGAACTCCAAGCTGCTCTTAAATTATTGGGCTTTTACCCTGACACTGTAGACGGGATTTTCTCCCAAAGCACCGCTAGAGCTGTGTCTCAGTTCCAGGAAGCAGCAGGTCTGCCTCCCGACGCCATAGTCGGTCAAGATACTTGGAACCGGCTGTTTCCTGCGACTCCGAGCGCGATCGAAAACCCCATCGCCAACGATCCTACAACTACCGACAACTCAGAGATTAACCCCCAAGCGCAGCCAACTAATTTTCCGGTTTTGAGAAGACGAATGCGGGGGGCGGCAGTCAGAGATTTGCAAGAACGGCTGCGGGCCAAGGGATTTTTGCGGGTGAGTGCTGACGGCGTGTTCGGTCCGGAAACTCAAGCTGCTGTCAAGGCGGCTCAGCGACAATATCAACTGCCAGCAGACGGCATTGTTGGTCGCGCAACTTGGGAAGCTCTGCTGCGTTGACAGCGAGCGAAAAGTGCCGGGTATGCACGTTGCGCGCTCTGGCGATCGTACAAATTGTTAATAATCGCTTTTGGAAGTATTTCATCACATCAAAAAGTGTCAACTTTGGTAAACAAAGTGTTTTTATGCGCGCAGTTGGTGTTAACTTAAAAACATGAGGGGCAAAACCAAGAAGCACAAAAAACTTGGATAAAAAATTTGGAATTAGAGTATTTGTCCCGCTCGGCTCTAGTCCGCAGGCAACGCCTGAACCGTGTAGCTTATTAGCAAAAAAAGGTTGATATTGCGATCCGGATTTGTTAGATAGCTTGAGGCTATTGGATTAATCAAAAGTTGCGATCGCACAACAGTCAAACACAGAAGTCTGAATAGACTCCGCTGATAGCTAGCTCGTCTACAGAGTAGTTGCAAAAAAGTCCACCTTAGTTGTAGTTGGCTGAAACTCAGCAGAGCTAAAAACCCACTTGAATCAACTTAATTTACAAACTTTTTAGGGTCTGGCATCCGATATGCTAGGCCCTAAAATTTTGTTGTTGGTTATTGGTTATTGGTTATTGGTTAAGCTCCTTTAAATGCCGAACAGCTTAGCCGGAAAGGATATTCCCAATGCCCAATGCCCAATGCCCAATGCCCAATGCCCAATGCCCAATTTCCAATAACTATTTAATCTCCTCAATTCGAGCATTCAAACCGTTAGTGCTGAGCATTTGTAGCAATTCCTCAGCTTTTTCGAGTTCCCGAAAAGCACCGGCTTGCATCACCGATCGCCCGCTGGAAAAAGAGCGAAAAGTACCCGGAACCAGGGCTTGCATTTTTTGTCGATCGCCGGGCCTGTCGGTATCCACCACAACTCGATAGCGCAAACCCAAAGCAGACGGTAGATCGAATGACGGCGAATTCTCCCGGGAATCGGGCAAAGAATTCCCCCCTAAAGGTGCAGGTACATAGCCGCCCCTTCCGATAGGAATGTTGCGGCCCGGAACCGGCAATCTACCCTCGGAAGAAACCGAACTCGAACTATCAAAATTGGGAGGAATCATTGGTTGCTGTACCGAAATTTCCGAAACCGATCGAAAACTGGGATCGGGCACGGGAATTGCGATCGCCCCTTGGACTACCGATGAACCAGCGGCGTTCCTCGGAGAAAGCTCTTGCCGCAACTCAGCGCTTCGCGGTGCGGGTCGATTTTGCACCGGTCGCCTTGAAACGGGCGCAGGCGGGGGAAGTGGCGCTCTTTCACTTCTGGGACTTAGCCGGCCGGGAGTGTAAACCGGGAGAGAAGTGTCTGGGCCACCGATGCTGGGAGGTCGATCGGCCCTTAGCTGCAAAGCACTTCCCCCCATTGGCGGGGGGGTAAAAGTTCCCGCCACATCAACCGAGCCCGTCGTCCGGCTGCTCAATAATTGATTGCCGTAAGCTGGGATTACTTGACCTTTGGCCGCATTGTTCACATCGTACTGCCCGTTGTTGCGAATGACATTGCCCCCCGGTTCGGCGGCAGTTCCCAAATCCGGCAGAGAGCTCGCGATCGCCACAATTCCGTCCCGCCGGTTACTCTCGATATAATTGTTACGCAGCACAGGTCTAGCATTAGCTTGCACCACCACGCCGTCCTTATTGCGAGTAATTTTGTTACCGATGAGCAGAGGCGAAGCGTTCTGCGCTACATTCACCCCAAATCCCGTGTTTTCAAACACATTATCTCGAACTTCCGGCTGGGAACTGCCAAAAATCGTAATGCCGTTAGCTCCATTTTTCGAGAAAACATTCCCGCCAATCGTCGGCCTGGAAGTACCCACTACCGAAATGCCGTCGTGAGTGCTGCCAGAAAAAGTATTGTTGACAACCGTTGGAGAACTCGATTCGATCCACAAAGCGTAACCGCGATCGTTGGTATTCGTCACCGTCACCCCGCTGAGTCCCGCCCCGTCTGCGCCTAAAATCGCGATATTTTGACCTGCAGAAGTCGGACTGATAAAGTATCCTCCGCCTTTGATGACAATATTCTGACCCCGAGTGTTGGGATTTCCCTGAACTGTCACGCTGGGCCTGAGCATTAATGGAAATTTTTCGCCGGTTTGCTCGCTGTAAGTACCGGGCGCTAGCAAAATCGCTGTTTTGGGCGGCGCCACGCTTAAGGCGTAGGTAAGGGTTTTAAACGGAGCTCGATCGCTGCCGTTGCCCCCCGTGTCGCTGCCGCCTGTCGAGCTGACGTACAGTATGTTAATGTCGCTCTGCAGGGTCTGAGAAAGTAGCTGCACTCCCGGTATCCCGGCTGCGATAACTGACGGTTGATGGTTGCAAAGGGCGGTCATCGCAAAAACGAGCAGAAGGCAAGAACTCAAACCTTTGTTTTGCGATCGCTTTTCTTTGCGCCTGGTCGGTTGTGAGTACATCAGCATAAAAAAACGCAACTTATCTGTGATCCGAGTTTCGCCTCCGGTGTTTCGTATCGGGTTTTCGCGATCGAACTTTGATTTCACCCGCCTGTTTGGGTTGTTCTCCCTTAATCTTTTGTGTTGTTCTGCTAACCTCACGGCTCTCCTCCCAAGTGTGGTATGCAGCTTAACGATTTCACTCTCATCAAGTTTGATCTATTATGCTTCGTTTTTCTCAAATTCAATAAAACTTAAAAATTTGTCTGAATTAAATCGGTTGATGCCAAAATTAAGCCGATCGCTGTACTAGAATCTATACGGCGTGGGACAATGTAGCGGTTTGACTGGTAAAATTAATTATAATTAGGGTGGTTCTGAATGACCGACAAACAAAACAGAACTTTACCGGCACAGCCAGCCCTCTGCCGGATCTTAGATGCAAATTTAGATCGCTCGCGCGAAGGGTTGAGAATTATTGAAGAATGGTGCAGGTTTGGTCTCAACAACGCGGATTTAGCTGGCGAGTGCAAGCAACTGCGTCAAGAATTGGCTGCTTGGCACGTCGCAGAACTTCGCAGTGCTAGGGATACGCCGGCCGATCCGGGTACGGAGTTGACTCACCCGCAGGAAGAGCAGCGTTCGAGCATCCAGCAGCTACTGGAGGCGAATTTCTGTCGGGTGGAAGAAGCTCTGCGGGTACTCGAAGAGTATGGCAAAATTTACGATCGGAATATGGGGGCGGCTTTTAAGCAGATGCGCTATCGGGTTTATACTCTCGAAAGCAATTTGCTGGCTTACCGGCGCTACCAGCAGTTACTTCGATCGCAGTTATACCTTGTAACTTCCCCCAGAGACAATTTGTTCGGAGTCGTGGAAGCTGCTTTGCAAGGGGGACTGACTTTGGTGCAGTACCGCGACAAAAACTCAGACGACGGCGCAAAGCTGGCTAACGCGCGCAAGCTTTGCGAACTTTGTCACCGCTACGATGCTTTGCTGATTGTGAACGATCGCGTGGATTTTGCGATCGCAGCGGGTGCTGACGGCGTACACTTAGGACAGCAAGATTTGCCTGTGGCGGAAGCGCGCAAGTTGCTCGGCCCCGGACGCATCATCGGTCGTTCTACTACGAAGGGCGAGGAAATGCAGCGAGCTATTGAAGAGGGAGCCGACTACATTGGAGTTGGGCCGGTTTACTCCACTCCTACTAAACCTGATAAACAGGCTGCGGGTTTGGATTATGTGCGGTATGCTGCTGATAAGTCGCCGATTCCGTGGTTTGCGATCGGCGGAATTGATATCAACAACCTCGATGAAGTATTGAATGCCGGAGCTCAAAGGGTTGCCGCAGTACGCGCGATTATGGAAGCAGAACAGCCTACTTTAGTCACGCAGTTTTTCATCTCGCAGTTGATTCGGATGCAGAATCTGAAAGCTCAGAAAGCTTTGCACGGAAAAAACTAGGTTGATTGGGGATTTGTAGGGCGGGTTTAGCACAGGAAATGTGTGCATCAAATATAATTTTGTTACAAAACCCGCCCTGAAAACAGATATTTTACTGATGATAAATCAAATTGCGCTGCAAGTTAACGGAGAAACCCGCAATTGTGCGATCGACACACCGTTACCAAAATTACTAGAACAATTGGGATTAAACCCGCGCTTGGTGGCTGTAGAGTACAACGGGGAAATTCTGCACAAACAATTTTGGGAAACTACACAAATGCAAGAGGGTGACATCTTAGAAATTGTCACAATTGTCGGGGGAGGCTAGCCACAAATTGGTGACAAATTAAGCCTCTAGTCCGCCAGGGAATGAATTCCCTGGCTAATAGCTAAAGTCCTCTCAAGAGGACTAATAAGTTCTTCAGTCCTCATAGCGAGGACTTTAGCTTTGAGGCAGGGGTTTCAACCCCTGTCGGACTATCGGTTCTACGCTAAGTTGTCAGGAATCTGCCGAACCTAGGAACCATAAAACTAAACTGCGACAGCTTCAGCCACTGGTTCAGCCACAGGTGCTGCTACAACAGGATAAATGCTGACTTTCTTGCGGGTTTTCCCTTTTCTTTCAAAAGTCACCACACCGTCAATCATGGCAAACAGAGTATCATCTCTGCCGATACCTACATTGTTACCAGGGTGAAATTTGGTGCCGCGCTGACGGATCAAAATGTTGCCTGCTCGGACAACTTGACCGCCGTACTTTTTGACACCCAGACGCTGGGAATTAGAGTCGCGTCCGTTACGTGTACTGCCTGTACCTTTCTTGTGGGCCATAATATCCTCAACTGTATTTACTATTTTTTATTCTGAATCAGTTTCGGCGGTTTGGGGGGTTTCCACAACTGCTGCAGTTAAGTCTCTGGCGGCTAAGACTGTACCGTTGACGCTAATCGAGTCAATCATGAAGCGAGTTGTTTCTTGACGGTGCCCTTTTTTCTTCCGAGTTTTCTTTTTCCGCTGCATCTTGTAGACGAGGACTTTGCGGCCCCGGAAATGCCGGAGAACCGTTCCTTCTACAGTGGCATTTTCTAGTAGAGGCTGGCCGATATGAACCTCGCCTTCGTGCTGGATCAGAAATACTTTGTCTATGGTGACTTTGGATTCAGCTTCAACGTGAAGCAGTTCGATGTCGTAGAAGCGGCCTGGTTCTACCCGAAATTGTTTGCCGCCGGTTTCAATGATTGCGTAAGTCATGGGATGGTGGTTGAAATTGCCGTACAGGTAGCTGATGAGTCATTGGTCATTGGTCGTTGTGGACTTTTGACTGCTGACTGCTCTCCAGCTTTTGGAATGTCTTAACCTGATCCGAGCCGGATTTAGACAGACAATCTACTATTATTGCGGATTATTGGAGTTTTGTCAAGGTAAAAGAAACTTAATCTTTTCTAAGTGTTAGTTTGAGAACCGATTTGTGGCGACGAACTACGGAATGCTTACAGAGTTAAATGTAGATTTTCTCGGATTCTCTCTTCTCAAAGGCGGCAGGTAAAAATGGCAAATCGCATCGGGAAATTCTTAAATACTGATATCAAAGAACTGTTTTCCGCCGACGCAGCGGAGGGAATCGGAGAAGCTGGGAAAACAGCCGCCGAATTGGCAAAAATGTTCAAAGAACAAGGGCTGGACAATAGCAACTTGCTGCTAGAGGTTTTGAACTCTCCCTTAGCTCAAGTTGTGGGAACTGGATTGCCATTTGTCGGGATTGCGGCGAAAATGCTGGCGTTTTTTATTGAAAAAACTCAACAGCAGCCGACTTTAGCTGATTGCATTTTCCTCGTCAGTCAGGCGGCTTATCTGGAAAGTTTTAAGGAGTTTCTTGCAAAAGACGCAAGTTTGTTAAATCGCATCGGGCAAACTCCGGTTTCTGATGGAGTTAAGCAGTTGCTTAAAAAACTGGCAGATTTAGAATTTAACGATAACGATCCGGATCAAGCAGTCACAAAAACTGTTATTTGCTTCCGCGATTCGATATTAGCTAAGGAATTCAACCTAGTGCTGTCACAGCGGCTGCAACAAGCCGGACTGAAGGCCGAGAAAGCTCAAATTTTGACAAAGAGAGTTGCTGCTAATACTCACCGCTATTTGATCCAAGCTTGGGCCGTTTCCGGCGAAGCAATGAAACATCTTGGACAGCCTTCTATCAGCGAATGGCGGAAGGAACAGGAGAAATATCACAGCATTGACAACTACCTGCAAGAACAGATTGCCTCTCTACCGCTACAACCCGTATTTACAGAAAATTTCTCATTCAAGGATATCTACGTCCCTCTGAAGGCAAAGGCAATTAATAAAAATGGCAAGCCCATAAATGATGCAGAAGTTTTCGATTTACCAACTTGGGCAAAGCAATTCCTTGAGGATGAAAAGAAAAAAAATCGGGTAATGTTTGTCGAAGCTGGGCCCGGACGCGGGAAAAGCGTTTTTTGTCGGATGTTTGCTGACTGGGTGCGGCAACATCTGTATCCAATTTGGACGCCCGTGTTAATTCGACTGCGAGATATTCCCATATTGCAAAAGAGTTTTCGAGAAACGCTAAAAGAATCTGTTAATACTGGTTTTGCTAGCGATGACGGCTGGTTGACGGATCGAAACACACGATATTTGTTTTTCTTGGATGGTTTTGATGAGTTGCTGATGGAGGGGAGAAGCAGCGGCGGTTTAGAGCAATTTCTCAAGCAAGTAGGACAATTTCAGCGGGACTGCGATCAGAATTCGGAAATGGGGCATCGGGTTTTGATTACTGGCAGAACTTTAGCTTTGCAAGGGATTGAAAGGCAAATGCCAGATAACCTGGAACGAGTCGAAATTCAGGTAATGGATGACGGACTACAGCAACAGTGGTTGAGCAAGTGGGAAGCCCAATTTGGGGCGGAAAAAACCTCTGCTTTTCAGCATTTTTTGCAAGATGAATGCTGTCCAGAGAATGTAAAATCAGAACTGTCGCGAGAGCCGCTCTTGCTTTATCTCTTAGCGGCAATGCACCGGGACAAAATCTTGAAAGTTGAGGATTTTCAAGGAACTAACAGCACTCAAGCAAAAATTTTGATTTACAACCAAGCTGTGAATTGGGTACTCACTGAACAGCGGTCTAAATTGCTCAATCGCAATTTGACCGAACTGGAAACAGAGGATTTGCGGCGCATCCTGACAGAAGCAGGGTTGTGCGTGGTGCAATCGGGAGGAGAATGCGCTCCTGTAGCGATGATTGAGGAACGATTGAGAGAAGACAACTCGGTTAAAGCATTACTTGAAGAAGCACAAAAACGGATTGGCGACAATCCTCTAAGAAATGCTTTGGCGGTTTTTTATTTTCAGCAAGGCAGCAAAGAAGGTTCTGTAGAGTTTGTACACAAGAGTTTTGGTGAATTTCTGTGTGCGGAACGGTTGAAAGAAAGTTTGCAAGAGTGGACGGAACCGGGAAAGAAAGGTAGAGGATTTAATACTCAAGACTCTCAGATGGAGTGGGAGATTTATGATTTATTGGGTTATGGGCCGCTGACGGGAGAAATTGTGGAATATTTGATGGGGTTGTTAACAACTCCGGCTGTTGCAGGGGAAGAACGTCTGTTTCGCCCTGTGGAGTTATTCCAGCGTCTGGAGGGTTTTTATTTGCGGTGGTGCGAGGGAGAGTTTATTGATATGCTGCCGGAAAGTTTGCCTCAGAAGAAGATGCGCCTACTGCGAGATCAATTGAAAACCCAAGAATTGGGACAGCGACAAATAGATGTTTATGCTGGTTTGAATGTGATGATTTTGCTGTTGGAGTGGCACCGTTACGGTCAGAAGACACCTGAATTCAAAGACAAAATGGTTTTTTATCCTTCCGGGAAACCTAATGCTGAAAGTAAACTTGACGATGCAAGTCGGTTGTTGCGTCTCATAGGTTATAGCTATTGTATTGGGAATTCTGGCTTTCTCCAAACAGTTGGGAGATTCCTCAGTGGCGCAAACCTCAGCGGCGCAAACCTCAGTGGCGCAAACCTCAGCGGCGCAAACCTCAGCGGCGCAAACCTCAGCGACGCAAACCTCAGCGGCGCAAACCTCAGCAGCGCAAACCTCAGCCGCGCAAACCTCAGCCGCGCATACCTCTGGGACGCAAACCTCAGCGGCGCAAACCTCAGCAGCGCAAACCTCAGCCGCGCAAACCTCAGCCGCGCAAACCTCAGCAGCGCAAACCTCAGCAGCGCAAACCTCAGCAGCGCAAACCTCAGCCGCGCAAACCTCAGCCACGCAGACCTCAGCGGCGCATACCTCAGCGGCGCAGACCTCAGCGGCGCAAACCTCAGCGGCGCAGACCTCAGCGGCGCATACCTCAGTGGCGCAAACCTCAGTGGCGCAAACCTCAGCGGCGCAGACCTCAGCGGCGCAGACCTCAGCGATCGCACTTTTGGCGATGTCAAATGGGATGAAAATACAAAGTGGGAAAATGTTGGAGGTTTGGATACAGCCGTTGATGTTCCAGAAGCGTTAAGGCGACAGCTAGGAATGCAGTAGAAACATTTTTCCAGGCTTGGCGTATCATTTTTATGAACAGGCTTTCCGACCTGTTCCACAAAGAGTGAATTTTCTTGTGGGGTGGGCGCCAGAATCCGCGCCCGAAAGGCCGATCGACATACGAAGGTCGATCGACCTTATTTTATCCAAAAGGTCGATCGGAGTGGATTTAAGCCGTTGCAGAACATTTGCGCGATCGTAACAATTCCAAAGCTTGCTGTTTCACCCTACCCTCCATCACCTCTTTTTGCAAATTAATAAAAGCCTCAAAATCTTCTAAACCGTACTTAGTCATCTGCAACTGCTGTCGCAACTGTTCTTCGGCCTCAACCGTTAAGCAACCTGTTGCCAAAGCTTTTCGGACAATTTTACTGATTAAAGTCATACTAGATTCACCCTGAATACACCTACATTAAAACACTGAAGTTTTGTCACCCGACTAACTCAGGTTTTAGTTTGTTTCATAATTACACTTCAAATAGGTTAAATCTACCTTAAGGTGTATGTAAATAAAGTTATTTTGGATACCTCCAGGAAACTGTAGAGATTTTAAATGTACAGTGCGATTAAATTGAGATATTTAGTTTTGGCACGGCTCTATTATTCTTCCATTACCTTAAATCTACCTTAAGGGATAATTTAAACATAGCGATTTGTGACATTGGAAATTGTATCGATGTTAAATGTAGAGTGCGCTTAAATTGGTATATTTAGTTTCTGTCTAACAACAGTCGCCATTCTCTGACAGCAAAAGGAGGAACCAGCAATTCTGTTTGTTTTTGATTTTTTACGGGAAAATTCAACAGCAAAGGTCGATTACTTTCCAGTTGTGTAATTATTGATTTGAAATCGTATTCTCCGACATTAATTGGCAAACCCGACTCGTTCCAAATATCATTAGCATTGCCAATTTCGCGCTTGCCTGCAGCAACTTTCAGCGGAACCGGGTGCTGCAATTCTGTTCCGGGAAATCCTACTAATCTCAGATTTAAAGACTTTACTACTCCCGACTTGACTCGCTTGTACAAAACAACTTGCCATGCTTTATCGTCTGTATCGCGCAGGCTTTGTACGGATCGAAACATTACTGTCTCGGCAGTTTCTGGATATTTGTGAATCGAGGCGAAAGCAGGCGGGCTAACCGCTAAGATTATATACAAGCACAAGCTAATAATAGTTAAAGTTCTACGCCAACAATAATATTTTTTCAACTTCCAATACCTCCAATAGTTTACATTTTTTTAGCAAACAACAGAAAAAAGGACAGGTTTGTATTGAGATTATTAAGGGATGAACAATAGAAGACAAGAAGCAGGCAGGCTTTGTATAAAGATTATTCATCTATTACCCAGTTACGCGCTAAACCTGCCCCTACATTATACCTCGGCTTGGTTTCCTGAAGTTAGGCGCTAAACCTGGTCTTACAATGTAGATAGTCAGGTTTATTTCCAATCGGTTTCAGCTTGGGATAGCACGTAAGCTGAAACATCGATAATTTGTTGTTCCGACAAACGATCTTTGTAAGCGGGCATAATACCTTTGCCGTTGGTTACTAAGTTGGAAATGTTGGCGATGGAATCCATGCCGTATTTTTTTAATGCTTTTTGTTTCAAGTTTTTGCCGCGCCGGATAATGTTGCTGCCGTTGATGTGACAGCCTGCACAGTTGGCGCTGAAAACTTCGGCTGCCGTTGTGGGATTTGTAGCTGTATCTGCGAGGGCGATTTGGGAATTAGTGGCGATTTCTACAAATGCCAGTGTCAGTATCAATAGAAAGGCGGTGAGAATTTTTTTTAAGTTCTTTAGCGAAATCATTTATTTGCAATTTGAAAAATAGTGCTGAATTTAAGGATATCACTAAATACGGATTTTGGGGTTAACTCAGCGATTTATTCTTCCCAATCGAATGTGCGGGAAACTGCTTTTTTCCAAAAGCGATATTTTTGCTCGCGAAGTGCGATCGGCATTTTCGGTTCCCAAGTACAATCCACCGCCCAATTGTCCCGCAATTCGGCTAGCTGACTCCAAAAACCCACCGCCAAACCGGCCGCATAAGCCGCCCCGAGAGCAGTAGTTTCTGCTACCACAGGCCGCACCACAGGCACTCCCAAAACATCGCTCTGAAACTGCATCAGCGTGTGATTTCCCACCATACCTCCGTCTACTTTTAAAGACAAAAGCTGCACAGCCGAATCCTGATTCATCGCATCCAATATTTCCCGGGTTTGCCACGCTGTCGCTTCCAATACTGCGCGGGCAATGTGTGCCTTAGTCGCGTAGCGAGTTAAACCTGCAATTACTCCCCGGGCGCTGTCTTTCCAATAGGGCGCGTAGAGTCCAGAAAATGCCGGAACAACGTAAACTCCGCCGCTATCTTCGACTGTATTTGCTAATGTTTCTACTTCCGCAGATGTGTTGATGATGCCCAAATTGTCCCGCAGCCACTGCACTAAAGCTCCGGCGATCGCAATACTGCCTTCCAAAGCATACACAGCGGGCGATTCCCCCATCTTGTAGGCG
This sequence comes from Microcoleus sp. MON1_C1, assembly GCF_036701945.1. Lineage (NCBI taxonomy): Bacteria > Bacillati > Cyanobacteriota > Cyanophyceae > Oscillatoriales > Microcoleaceae > Microcoleus > Microcoleus sp. MON1_C1. Next base: position 131,331 of record NZ_JAUBRO010000015.1, read on the forward strand.
ACTGTTGTCAGCAACCCGTTTTTTGAAGGGACGATCGCCTCACCGGTATTCAGCAGCATAAAACAGCCCGTACCGTAAGTATTTTTCGCCTCCCCCGGACTGAAACAAGTTTGCCCGACGAGAGCGGCCTGCTGATCGCCCAAAGCAGCAGCAATTGGAACACCTGCAAGCAATCCTTTTGCAGTTCCAAAAACTTGACTCGAAGGGCGAATTTCTGGCAGCATCTGGCGGGGAATTGCCATTATTTCCAAAGTTTCGGCATCCCAATCAAGGGTTTGCAAATCCATCAGCATCGTGCGGCTGGCGTTGGTAACATCGGTAATGTGCGCGCCGCCAGTCAGGTGCCAAATTAGGAAAGTATCGACATTGCCAAAAATCGCATCCCCTTGATTTGCAGCTTCCCGCAATCCTGCAATATTGTCCAGCATCCACTTAATTTTCGGCCCGCTGAAATAAGTAGCCAGCGGCAAACCGCATCGTTTTTGAAATCGATCTTTGCCCTCAACTTCAGCTAATTGATCGCAAATAAAGCGAGTGCGGGTATCTTGCCAAACAATCGCATTGCCGTAAGGTTTGCCAGTTTTTCTGTCCCAAACAATTGCAGTTTCGCGCTGGTTGGTAATACCGAGGGCAGCAATATCTTTCGGGTCGATATTGCCGATTTCGAGGGCATTTTTAATCACGCTTTGGGTGCGCTGCCAAATTTCATCGGGATTGTGTTCAACCCATCCTGGTTGCGGATAGATTTGCTGGTGTTCTTGTTGGTTGCTGCAAATTATCTGTCCGCGGCGATCGAATATGATAAATCTGGTGCTGGTGGTTCCTTGGTCGATCGCTGCTACGTATTTTTTTGCCAATTGTCTAAAACCTTTTTAGTAATGAGCTATTTAACGTATATGATACTATGTAAAACACAAGCTAATCTCAAAAACTTTAGTTTAGGGAACTCCACAAGTTGAAACTGGCAGATTTGCTCAGGCTCGATCGCACAATTAAGGTTATTGGCTTTGACGACGCTCCGTTTTCTCGTACAAGCGGCAGTCTGGTGTCGATCGCAGGCATAGTCTGCGGGGGAACTCGATTTGAAGGAATGGTGTGGGGACAAGTTTTCCCAGACGGATTAGATGCCACGGATGCTATTTCTGGGCTACTCCTCGGAGGCAAATTTCTGCCGCAATTGCATCTCGTTTTGCTAGACGGAATTGCTTTCGGCGGCTTCAATATTATTGACCTTCCCGAGTTAGCATCGCGGCTGCAAATTCCTTGCGTTGCTGTCATGCGCCGCCAACCAGATTTAGCTGCTGTTGAAAAAGCCCTCCGCCATTTACCCGATTCAGAATACCGTTTAGAATTGTTGCGCCGCGCCGGGAAAATTCACGCTTTTGAACCTTTCTTTTTTCAAGTTTGTGGCGAAAAACCCGAAGTAATTGCGCTGGTGCTTCAGCGTTTGACAGACACTGGGAAAGTTCCTGAAGCTTTGCGTTTAGCTCATTTGATTGGTGCAGCGGTAATTAATGGAGTTAGCAGCAGTTCTGCTTGAATCATTGTTAAGAACGGGCAAGATGCCCGTTCCACAAAGAGTAAATTTTCTGGTGGGGTGGGCATCCTGCCCGCCCAGGAAAGGTTTATTGACAATGGTGCAATATCTCAGTTTGTACTCGCTTACTTACACAATTTCGCCGTCAATTTCACCGAATTCGATTTGAGTTCCCAATGCCAAAGTCAGGGTACTTTCAGGTTCTACCATTTTTATATCGCCTTGAATGTCTGTAGCCCACCAAGCGCGATCGCACAAATTGGTCAATCCTAACGAAAGCTCGTTTCTCGATCGAGAAGTGACTATAGCTACAAGACCGTTAGATGCTGCGGCTGTTAAACTCGGTATGTCAGAGTTGAATAGTTGAGTTCCCGCACTCAGAGGAATAACTCGACTGCCTAATTTCAGAGAAAGTTGGCTGCTGGTAAAAGAATTTACTGCGGGCTGATCTGATATAAAGGTAGGCGGAATATTTGCTGGTGTTGGGGCTGGCAAGTCAGAGTTTCCTACTGTAATTGTACAGTTGCCGATTTTCTTTTGGTCGCCCGATCGCAAATAACTCACCGCCCCGCTATCAAGATTCTCGCAAACAATTTGACCTGCTTCCAATTGAAACCGCATAGCCAAGGGCGAAACATTAGGAATGCAGATAATAGACAAATTTTCATCACTGCCAAAAGTGATAGGTTCCGAGCCCAGAGTGAGAGTGCGATTTGCTCCGGTATCGTAACTAATTACCAGCCAAGCTTTGTTGAACAAAGTTTCAGCTACAACCAACATGATGCCTATCCAAAAACCGATCGCAGCACAGCCAGCTAAACGGCCCGCGGTACCGGATAGATTGTAAGCAAACAGAATAAACAAACAGCCGCCCAAAACTCCTCCAACACCGCCGCCTCCCGTGCCGCGAAGCGCTCCCAAATTAGGAATCCGCTGTGCAAGTCCCAGTCCTAACAAACTGCCAGCTATTCCCCAGCAAATTACTCGCAATAATTCGTTGTTTCCGTCGCCAATTCCGCTGTAAATACCTTCGGCAATCGCCCCAGAAATCGCTCCTGCTATTAAACCAAACAATCCGCCATTTTTTAAAGCCTGTTTAATTTGAGGCTTGCCTTTGATATAGTAATAATAGCCGAACATGATAGCAGTAGCAATGCCACCGCCTACCAATCCAAACCAGCGAGCTGTGGACAATACACTGTCAAAAACAGATTCCGAACCAGTGAGCCCCTGCATGAAAGGTTCGGTGATTAGATTGCCGGCGAAACCGCCGACAGCACCGCTAATGCCAAACTGTAAAGCTTTTTTAAGGGCTGATAGATTTCTTTTCACGGCGCACCAGATTAAAAGTGAGAGTCAAATCTAGCTACAAGCTCGAAACTTACGATTTCCGACGATCTTAATATCTGGCATCACGATCGAGAACAGACCCGACGGCCTGTTGCACAAACGCAAAGAGTGAGTTTTCTTGTGAGGAGTAGGGGTTGGCAGGATATCCCCCCCGTCCAAGACTTATTCAGAATGGTGCAAGATGTGAGACGATCGCACATCTCCCCCTCTATCTCCGGCCTGTCTCCCTTCCCTCTCAGGGAAAAGTCTTTGAGCGTTGCACCGTCGCCCGCCACAAATCCCCCTTAATAATCTATCGCCTGTAACCCTTGCTGTGAGAGAATTATAGCGAGTTTTTAATCCGTGAAATTTTAACGCAGAACACCCTAGCGAGGGTCCCAATATGAAAAGGAATGTTACAAACTATTACAGTAACACTCAGAATGTGAACATAATGCCTCAAAATACTTGCGAGAGGTAGTTGTGTCAGAGAAGCAATATCCTTACTAACTGCCGGACAGTCACTCGATCGCCACTAAGTGGCCTGCTGCAATCTCGATCGTAAATTAAAGATCGCATCAGTCATTTGTGGTATTGTAAGCGACAGGCTTAGTGCGAGCACTCACAACCGCACCGGCGTGAAGAACGAGCGCCGTTAAGCACCGAAGGCAGTCACCCGCCAACAACTTCAACAGTTGCTGAGTGTGGAAAGTCCAGCCTTCCCCGTCAAAGCTCCTGCCTGAGCAGGAAAGATACGGGACGCAAGCGCCCGCCTTCGCTAGCCCAGCGCAGAGCAGTTCATATAGCAAAATATCCAGCGGGTACACACAAGATGAGTATCGTCACCAAATCAATCGTCAACGCAGACGCCGAAGCTCGCTACTTGAGCCCAGGTGAATTAGATCGGATCAAGAGCTTTGTCACCTCTGGTGAACGCCGCGTCCGCATCGCCCAAATTTTGAGCGAATCCCGCGAACGCATCGTCAAGCAAGCAGGCGACCAACTTTTCCAAAAGCGCCCTGATATTGTTTCTCCCGGCGGCAACGCTTACGGCGAAGAAATGACCGCAACTTGCTTGCGCGACATGGATTACTACCTGCGTTTGATCACCTACGGAATCGTAGCTGGCGACATTACTCCGATCGAAGAAATCGGTATTGTCGGCGTCCGCGAAATGTACAAATCTCTCGGCACCCCGATTGAAGGCGTCGCCGAAGGCATTCGCGCTATGAAAAGTGCAGCAAGCTCGCTGCTGTCTGGAGAAGATGCTTCCGAAGCTTCCTCTTACTTCGACTACGTTATCGGTGCGATGCAGTAAGGAATTTCGATTTTAGGTTTTCGATTTTAGATTGAAAAATTGGGGGTTGCCGGCAACAAGTTAAAAGCTTTTGCAAATAACCAGCCAGTTAAAAATCTCAAATCCCAAATCCCAAATTCCAAATTCTAGCTCCAAAATTGGACTGACTCAGCCACTTTCTAGGAAACAAGACAACCATGCAAGACGCAATTACCGCCGTTATCAATTCCTCTGACGTTCAAGGTAAGTACCTGGACATCAGCGCTCTAGACAAGCTCAAGAACTACTTTGCTTCTGGCGAACTGCGCGTCCGCGCCGCTACAGCCATCAGCGCCAATGCAGCCACAATCGTCAAAGAAGCAGTTGCTAAGTCTCTGTTGTACTCTGACGTAACTCGTCCCGGCGGCAATATGTACACCACTCGTCGTTATGCAGCTTGCATCCGCGACTTGGACTACTACCTCCGTTACGCCACCTACGCTATGCTAGCTGGCGACCCTTCCATTCTCGATGAGCGCGTGCTCAACGGTTTGAAAGAAACCTACAACTCCTTGGGCGTGCCCATCGGTTCTACCGTACAAGCAATCCAAGCAATGAAAGAAGTCACCGCTGGTTTGGTCGGTTCTGACGCTGGTAAAGAAATGGGCGTCTATTTCGACTACATCTGCTCTGGCTTGAGCTAAGACTCAGGAAGAAGGAAGAAGGAAGAAGGAAGAAGGAAGAAGAAATAACACTTATTTCTTGCCTCTTTTAACTTTTAACTTTGGACTTGTTACCTTTGGCTTTGAAAAGAGGTCAGGGAAGTTGAGAGTGATTGCTAGACCGTCAAAGGCTTGTCGAGAAAGCCCGACGAGTTTTAACGAGCTAGTTTTGACTCGTAACTCCCTGCCTTCAATCTTTAAAAAATCCATCTAAAAATCTGTAAACCTACTCAGGAGTTAGTTTCCAATGAGAATGTTTAAGGTGACTGCTTGCGTCCCCAGTCAAACTCGCATCCGCACTCAGCGCGAATTGCAAAATACCTATTTTACTAAGCTGGTTCCCTACGACAACTGGTTCCGGGAACAGCAAAGAATTATGAAAATGGGCGGCAGAATTATTAAAGTGCAACTGGCTACCGGTAAGCCCGGAGCTAATACAGGTTTACTTTAAGAGCCGAAGCTGGATTAGTAGAGGGGTAAGAGGTCGCGATGACCTCTTTTTTGTTGTTATAGCAGAAGAAAGAATGTCCAGCGTTTTTAATTTAATCATTGACAAATATTTCAATAAGCAGAAAGTATAACTGCGATTATCGCTAACAAAACAGCAAGCATTTGTGGTAATGTAATAGCCTCTTTCAAGAATAAAGACGATAATAATATAGTAATCAGCGGGTAGATAGACGTAACACTCACTACATTGGCAACTTCACCTTTACTAAGGGCTATAAAAAATACTAATGATGCCACAGTGCCAGCAACGCCAACTACCATCGCAAACAAAATTCCCCTAACATCTCCCTCAAAACTAAAATTATTAGTGTGGAAAATAATAAATAAAGTAGTTAAAATAGCGCCAATTGCTTCATAAACAAAAGCAGTTTTGTAGTCAATATATTTAGTTGCTAAATTGCCAAAAAATCCCCACAAACCATATAATAGCGAGCAGATTAATGCGTAAAATAACCAATCTGGTACTTTAGCCATCTTTGTTAGAGTTTATTGAGAGCATTCTAAAATCCTATGGCTAATGACATTCGACGCTTGATTCCCTTTTTTGACCCCAGCGCGTCTCAATGGGCCGCTGAGGCTCGGTGGCTGAGGTGGCTGACTTTTCTGTGGCTGTTTGTAGGGCTGACAGCATTGTTTTCGGCTTCGTATCCCATTGCAAATTATGAATTTGGAGACGGCCTTTATTATTTTAAACGACAGCTAGTCGCAGTGGCGATCGGGCTGGCCGGCTTTAACTTGATGGTGTACTCCCCACTGCGCTACATCATGAAAACATCTCAGTTAGGCGTTTTGTTGCTGCTGGGACTACTGTGGCTGACTTTGGTTCCGGGGGTAGGAACCACAATCAACGGGGCGACTCGCTGGATATCTCTTGGTCCGGTTCCGATTATTCAACCTTCTGAGTTGATCAAGCCGTTTTTTGTTCTCCAAAGCGCCCGCATTTTCGGCAACTGGTACCGGTTGACGAATAAAGTTCGCTTAACTTGGCTGTTAATTTTCGGTGCAATGCTTTTGGGAATTTTGTTGCAGCCGAATTTAAGTACCACGGCTTTGTGCGGGATGACTTTGTGGTTGGTGGCTTTGGCTGCGGGCTTGCCTTACTTGCAGTTGGGCGCAACGGCTATGGGAGGAATGCTTTTAGCCGTTTTAAGTATTAGTTTTAGGGAATATCAGCGCCGCCGGATTATGTCTTTTCTCAATCCTTGGGCTGACCCGATGCAAGACGGCTATCAGTTGATTCAAAGTCTCCTGGCTGTGGGTTCTGGGGGCGTTTGGGGTGTGGGTTTGGGGATGTCCCAGCAAAAGTTATTTTATTTGCCTATTCAGTACAGCGATTTTATTTTTGCTGTGTTTGCTGAGGAGTTTGGTTTGGTGGGAGGTTTCTCACTGTTGCTGATGTTGGCGGCTTACTCTACTGTGGCGTTGAGGGTAGCGATGAAGGCTCGAAATAGTGAGAGTCAGTTGGTGGCGATTGGGGTGATGGTGGTGATGGTGGGACAGTCGCTGCTGAATATTGGGGTGGCGACGGGGGTTTTGCCGACTACGGGTTTGCCGCTGCCGTTTTTTAGTTATGGGGGTTCTTCGATGTTGGCAAGTTTGTTGTTGTCGGGGTTGCTGATTCGGGTGGCGAGGGAGAGTTCTGAGGCTGATGTGGTTTCTTTAAACGGCCTCCGTGGAAAGCCGGGAAAGCCGAACTTGCGATCTAACAACCCAACTACACAAACCGAGTAATTTGTCAAGTTATTTCTTTGACGCGCGGGTAGCTAGAAACCGGGTTGTTTAACCAAAATATTTGGTTAAAAGCTTCAATAAGAGTCAAAAAACCCGGTTTCTTTAGCTTCTGCTGCGGTATCATTCCGCGCGATCGACTATTTCCGCCCGTCACCTTTATTGGGGGGTTCTTCTTGTTGTTCTTGAGGTTTAGCTGTGATCTCAGTTAATTCTTTTTTGTCTGGTTGCGGTGTTTCTTGAGTTGAGTTAGCCATTGAGTTTTGTCCTAAATAGATGCACCGCTTAATGATATCTTTTCCGGCTACAAATGTATTGCTGTAGATAGGGGGAGGAAAATCAAGACAGACAATTCTGATGCTATTCGATTTGGGCTTTAATATTAGACAGCATTATGTAGATGCAAATGGCTGTCGCTTGCTATACTGCTGGAGGGTTGCAGCCAAACAAATCCGAGGCGGACGCAAAAACACCTTTGTTAAGAATTCAAGGCCGAGATGGCGATCTCGAACGATTAACCCTTGCTGCTGCAATTTTCCCAGCATTCGCGTTACTGTTACCACAAAGAATTGGTTTAAAGCCGGAACTGCGATCGGGAGAAATTAAAAAAAGACTATTCATTACTCCAATCCTCTTCCTTCCAGGTAGATGTCGCTATCTTGCGGTTAACAGTCAACAGTCAACAGTCAACAGTCAACAGTCAACAGCCAACAGTCAACAGCCAACAGAACCGCGTCGTGCAAATCGCATTAGCAATATCTTGATGTGTCAAGTGGATATTCAAACCAGAGGCCTGTCAAAAGTTATGAAACTGCAAAAAATTGGATTGTCGGCACTGATCTCAATCTTAGCGGCGCTGACTGTAGGTGAGTTTCGATTTATCCCTAATTCTCAATTTAAAATCATCAATTCTCAGGCCTTGGCTCAAACTCAAGCTCAGCGGAAAGCCGAAGCAGACAGACTGTTAGACCAAGGGATTGAGCAGTATCAGATTAGCCAATTTCAAGCTGCATTGCAGTCTTGGCAACAGGCACTAATAATTTATCGAGAAATTAAAGACCGCCAACGTGAAGGGTGGGTTCTGGGAAATCTGGGAATTGCTTACGGTAAGCTCGGCCACTACGCCAAACCGATCGAGTACCAACAGCAGTCGTTGGCGATCGCGCGAGAAATTAAAGACCGCCAAAGCGAGGGGAAAGCTCTGGGAAATCTGGGAATTGCTTACTATTCCCTCGGCGACTACGCCAAAGCCATCGAGTACCAACAGCAGTTGTTGGCGATCACGCGAGAAATTAAAGACCGCCAAAGCGAGGGGGCGACTCTGGGAAATCTGGGAATTGCTTACCTTTCCCTCGGCGACTACGCCAAAGCCATCAAGTACGCTCAGCAGCAGTTGGCGATCGCGCGAGAAATTAAAAACCGCCAAAGCGAGGGGGCGGCTCTGGAAAATCTGGGAATTGCTTACGATTTCCTCGGCGACTACGCCAAAGCCATCGAGTACGCTCAGCAGCAGTTGGCGATCGCGCGAGAAATTAAAAACCGCCAAAGCGAGGGGGGGGCTCTGGGAAGTCTGGCAAGTGCTTACCGTAACCTCGGCGACTACGCCAAAGCCATCGAGTACGCTCAGCAGCAGTTGGCGATCGCGCCAGAAATTAAAGGCCGCCACAACTCCATAACGGCTCTGGGAAATCTGGGAATTGCTTACCTTTTCCTCGGCGACGACGCCAAAGCCATCGAGTACGCTCAGCAGCAGTTGGCGATCGCGCGAGAAATTAAAGACCGCCAAAGCGAGGGGGGGGCTCTGGGAAGTCTGGGAATTGCTTACCTTTTCCTCGGCGACTACGCCAAAGCGATCGAGTACGCTCAGCAGCAGTTGGCGATCGCGCGAGAAATTAAAGACCGCCAAAGCGAGGGGGGGGCTCTGGGAAG
>NZ_JAUBRO010000118.1:0-3847 GCF_036701945.1 Microcoleus sp. MON1_C1
TCTACTGAATATGCTTTCATTGGTATATTTTTTTAATCTATTCTTATTGTACCTCATAACACCCGGAAGTGCTGTAAGTTTTTAGACAGATGCCAGTACGAACATCCCAAAGCTTCACCGTGTGGTCATAACTACTACTCGCTAGGGTTTGACTATCTGGACTCCAAGCAACTGATTTTACCCAGTGGGTGTGTCCCTGAAAGGTCAAAAGTTGTTTGCCTTTTTGCACGTCCCACAGGTGAATATTATTATATAGATCGGCCGTCGCCGCACATTTGCCATCTGGTGTCAGTGCTAGTGACGTAACATTACCCAATATCTCAGAAAAAACCGATTGACACAGGTCAGAATTGGTGAAATTGACATTGTGCAAGTTTATCCCCTGGAGGTTGGCTTGCCAAACCGTTAGATTTGAAAAGTCATAATCGCTTATATCTACCTGTAATTGGCGAAGTAGATTGATAATATTTCCACTTACATATCCGGTCTTTAGTGGCGGTTTCCCTCGTAGCATCTCAAGAATTTGAGCTAGACAATTTTCTAGAGTTTTTGAGTCGCTAAAACTCGTGATTAATCCATCAATTACTGGTTGAATAATGAGGCGAATTTGACTCTCAACCACATATTCTTTGCCTTGAGCTTTAACCAGAGCGTGACTCCTAAAGAGTTGAAGGTTATCAGGTTGAAAGTTAGCAAATTTATTAGAAATTTCAACCTTTAAACATTCAACCTTTAACCCAAGAATTTCTTCACAAATCTGCTCAATTAATCGAGTAATCACGTACTCCATGACTACAGGTTGTTGTGTAAAAGCATCGGCGATTTTTTCAATCAATGAGCGGCGTTGCAAAGAAACGAGTACCTGTAGAAGTTCGCTAGTTGATATCGGGGAGACAAAATCCTCTTGCAATTCCTCTAACAACACTGGCTCCCGATTGATGGCTAACCAGTACATAATCTCTTGTTCTATATCGCTCAGTCGCTGAAACTGCCGCTCTAACAAATCGCGGATATCATCAAAAATAAACGAACCTTGCTTTAAAAATTCTAAAAAGCGAGAAATACTGCTATCAAAAAAATCTGTTACCCCTGAAGCTACTATCTTTAAAGCTAAGGGATTCCCGCCATAGCGTGAAATCACGCTTGTCCATTCATCTTCTGACCCAGTAAAAGACCCCTTGGCAGAGAAAATTTTTCGTCCTTGAACTTCGGGTAAACCTGTCAGTTGCAAGCAGCGAACCGGTTGTGTTTCGCCCTCTAAGGCGGCTAATCCTTGTGGTTTCTCGCGACTGGTTAGTATCAAGCTGCTGTTGTGGTGTGTTTCCCCAACACATTTGAGTAACTCACCGTAACCTTCATATCCTTCTCGAAAGCCTCCCGTGCGTGAAGCAAAGCTATGCCGCACTTCATCACCTGCTTGCAAAACTGATTCAGCATTATCCAAAACTAGCAGACAGCGCCAGGAGCGTAAATAATCGATCGACCGCAAAATTCTGCCGTCTTTGTTGGTTGGCAAGACCCCCCCTTCGCCCCCCCTTACTAAGGACGGGTTGGGGGGGTGTTGGTTGGAGAGAAATTGAATCAGTTCTGCCAGTATCTCTTCTACGGGAGGGGCATTGCGGAGACTTCGCCAAATCACAAATTCAAATCGTGATTGTAGTTGTTGGGCTAGCTTGGCAGCCAAAGCTGTTTTACCAATCCCTCCCATCCCCAGCAACACTACCAAACGGCAATTATCCTGCACAATCCATTGTTCTAGAGTTGTTAATTCGCTACTGCGACCATAGAAAACCGAGACATCCGGTGCCTCGCCCCAATCTTGGTGTCTGTTGGCAATTGCTGGAGAGGATTTCACGTCTGCAGACTGGGATAGAACCCGATCGCCCAAGTCAGATATCTCTCGCCAATCGATCGCTAATTTTTCACAAATTTCCACAAACGTCGCATAATCAACGGTTTTTCCTGTGAGGAACCTGCTGAGAGTGGATAAAGCGAGTCCTAATTCTTCAGCAAAGGCTCTTTGGCTGGGAAAGCCATTGCGCTTGAGGGCTAATTTGGCGATCTGAATGCAGTCACTGCGAACTTTGAGCGATCGTGACATACCCTATTCCCCCGAAAGTTATGCAGATTGCAGATTTTAGTAGGTTACGCGAAAGTCGGTAACAAATCAGTACATTCTCGGTCTCGATCTCGGTCAATGGCAAGTTTTGATGAATTTAGTAGAGATGAGAAGTCCGATGCGGTTTCTCGATCGAACGTAAGAAATCAAGTTTTTTTTAAAGGAGAGTTCCTTGCTGGCAAGTTTTCTCGAAATTAGCCGGGGAAAAGCATTGAAGTTCTTACAGCCCAATTAACAGAAGTAAAAAAGGTGTTTCACGTGAAAAAGATAACGCAGATAGCACGCCAGTTGCTATTGACTCTTTGTTTCCTGCTAACAATCACTTTTGTCTGGCAGGGAGTGTTTCTAGCTTCGACCTCCTCAGCGATCGCTGCTACCGTTGATGAGCGAGCCCAACCCATTGATAGCAGTTCTCAAGATACTGAGAGAACCCAAAGCAATACCATCGTCGCAGGAGACGGCGAACTGCGTAATCCCGGTCAAACCCTGCCGGAAACTGAGCGGGGATTTGATGGCGACGATAACTGGAGATTTATAGGTAACGCGAAGTTCATTGATGCCAATACCGCAGAGGCGATGATCGAAAGGTTTGAATCGCAGGAAAGGCCAGAGCCACAGTTGAACCAGGGCGAAGAACCTGACCCTGAGATGGACTTGATGGTTGCGGTGAATGCGAGGGACGGGCGTATGTATGAACAACTAAAAATCACTCAGCCACGTTCTGTAGACACCCAACCAAGTAATAGTGACAACCTGGGAATTGCCAATGAACCGCCAGTACTTCCTGTGATAGTGGGTGACGATAACCGCCAGGTGTATCTCGACATGAAGTCTTATCCTGAGAGAACCATCGGAGGGATCGCCCCAAAAAATTCTCAGACTTCGACGTGCTCTGGAGCCTTGGTGGGTCCCCGACATGTGCTTACAGCCGCACATTGCATTCATCCAGGAGGAGGAGGTAAGGATAAGTTTTTTGCGAACCGAGGATTCGCTCCTGGCTGGAAAGGTGTGGGAAATACGCTGAATGAAAAGCCGAATGGTCACTATAGTCCCGTTTGGTACTACGTTCCAGAACGTTGGCTTAAAAAACACGATTCTAGGTACGATTATGCGGTGATCGTCCTCGAAAATAACAGTTTTCTCCGCACTCTTGGATACTTAGGAACGAGAACCGGCACCGTTGTTAACCTGACACAGAAGAGTGTAAAAACTCGCGGTTATCCGCAATGGCACGACCAATGCAAAGCGTCGCCTATTGAATCGGGCGACAACAAGGGCAAGTGTTACAACTATATGTATGGAATGACTTGCAAAGGAATCGGTGTTGGTCCCTTTCAGTTTTCGAGCAACTGCGATATACAAAAGGGTCAGAGCGGAAGCCCAATATTCAAAGGTGACAATAACATCTACGGAATTGTCATCCACAATGGTTCCGTATTTAACTGGGCTAGAAAAATGCGTAGCGACGTCCAGAATACAATCCAACAAGCTATGAGCAAGGACCCGTAGTCATAACCTAAGACAGCTAGCTACGCAGAATCGGTCAGATTCGTTGCTGTTCAATGATTCGCTGGTAAGAAAACACCCTTAGCGTATCGAAGGATAAAAACTGAGAACCACTATAGCAATTCCATTTGAGATGTAAATATAAATTTCTATGGTAAAATAGGAAAGTTTGATAATAAATGAAAGGGAAGAAAGCAAATGGAAGCCAATCAAAATGAAAAA
>NZ_JAUBRO010000119.1:0-3832 GCF_036701945.1 Microcoleus sp. MON1_C1
ATGATGTAGCAGATGGTGGCGCTGAGCAAGGTAGGAATCATCAAGACGCCGAACCAACCTACATAAATGCGGTTGTCGGTTGATGTTACCCACTCACAAAAGCGTTCCCAGACATTGGCGCTTTCGCGCTGCTGTAAGGTTGTTGTCATGGTTTTATGATTGCTGTATTTGGTTGTCAATGTTCGGATGATGTTTATATTATTAACGGTGTGGTTAAGGTTTGTAAAGGGGTTGAGCGACAGTTAAACTGATGACTGCGATTAGGAAAGCTGATGAAAAGACAGGGGTGGGCGATCGCCAGAAGTTTTGTTAAGAAAGTTGAGGGTTTTGCTTTCTGTCGGTCAGGTCGTGATACCTTTCTAAAACCTGAAAGCGGGAAAGTCCGGTGCAATTCCGGCGCTGTGCCGCAACTGTAAAAGTCAGAATGCCGATTTCGGGGGCGCTTTGTGGGCGTTTACTTTTGGATTCCCTGCGTAGCACGGGGAGGAGATTATTTGTTACCTTTGACTGATTTGCCGACTTGTCCGGGTTTATTTTACGGTTCCCAAGCCCGAGACGGAGTTTTATCGAGAATGCGGATTCCGGGGGGAATTTTAAACGCACAGCAGTGTTGGACGATCGCCGATTTGGCCGATCAATACAGTACCGGCTGTTTGCAAGTGACAAATCGGGCAAATTTGCAAATCCGAGAAGTGAACTCGGAAATTGCCCCGGAAGTCTGGAACCGCTTGCAGGAATTGGGGATAGCGTCTCGCCGCGTTGAAGTTGACCCGATTCGCAATATTATGGCAAGTCCGACAGCAGGGATCGATCGCCAGCAGTCACTGGATACTCGCCCGCTAGTCAAAGCTTGGGATGATTACCTGCAAACACATTCCGAGTTGTCGGAACTTTCGCCTAAGTTCAGTATTGGCTTCGACGGCGGGGAATCGGTTTCGATCCAGGCTTTACGCAACGATATTTTATTAGCTGCATGCGGTCGTTCAACCCAATCAGGAATCGTTTTTCGGCTGCATTTAAACGGCGATACAGGAATTTTAATCCAAGAATCGCAATGTATTTCAGTATTAGCCGCCCTCGCTAGCACCTATCTTGAATACACCAAAAATAGACCTCGAATTGATGGCAAAAAACCGCGTTTGCGTCACCTGCTGGCAGATTGGGGCGCTGAAAGTTATCTAGAAAGGGTACAGCAGAATTTACCATTTTTATGGCAATTCACATCTTGCACCTTTCCCAAAAACAGCCAAGATGCCTCATCTGAAAAATCCCTCCCCCATCACCGACATCTCGGCATTCATCCTCAACGACAGTCCGGTTTCTCCTACATGGGAATTGCACTGCCTCTCGGTAGGCTAGAATCAAAGCAACTGCGGAATTTGGCGAATTTAGCCCAAAATCTAGCCAGCGGTACCCTGAGACTTACGCCGTGGCAAAATCTGCTAATTTCTGATATCCCCAACTCCCAGCTTTTTGAGGTAAAACAGCAAGTGGCAGATTTGGGATTGCACTCGTCGGCGACTCGCCTAGATTCGTGCTTGGTGGCTTGTGCCGGCAGCAGTGGCTGTGCGTCGGCGGCGACAGATACTCAAAGTCACGCCCTAGCAATGGTGAGGGATTTAGCGCAAAAATTGACGATCGACCTGCCGATTAACATTCATTTCAGCGGTTGCCAAAAGTCCTGCGCCCAGCACCAGCCCATTGATATCACGCTGGTAGGAATTCAGATTGAGCGAGGAGACGAGACGATCGAAGGTTACGACATTTATGCGGGTAGAAAAGATTTGCCATTCGGACGACAAATTTTTCAGGCGGTGAGTGCGATCGAGATGCCCGATGCGATCGAGCGAATGTTGCGAGTGTATCAGCGGTTTCGGGAGCCTGTGGAGTCATTGGGTGAGTTTGTCGATCGGCAGGCGATCGACCAATTGCAGGAGTTGTTGAGCACCGAAAATCGGAATTGAAAGTGAAAAAATATCCCATAAAAACAGACAAATTTTAAGCATTTCTCTTTCTATCTCTCTTGAGATTTCTTCCTTCGCGTCCTTCACGCCTTCGCGGTTCCTTCAAAAAATCTATTTCACAAATCCCACAAAATTCCCATAGCAGTTTTAAACAATGATTGACTACATTCGAGACGGAACAGAAATCTACACCAAATCCTTCGCCACAATTCGAGCCGAAGCAGATTTGTCAAGCTTGCCGCCCGATTTAGAATTGGTAGCCGTGCGACTAATTCACAGTTGCGGCATGACCGATATTGTTACAGATTTAGCAGCTTCCCCCGGTGCAGCCACCTGCGGACGCCAAGCCCTCTCCGCAGGCGCGCCGATTCTGTGCGATGCCCGGATGGTGGCCGAAGGCATCACTCGCAAACGCCTTCCGGCTGACAATCCGGTGATTTGCACCCTCTGGCATTCCGAAATCCCGGAGTTGGCGCGGCAAATCGGAAATACTCGATCGGCCGCGGCGCTTGATTTATGGCTGGACAACTTGCAGGGTGCGGTTGTGGCAATTGGCAATGCCCCGACTGCTTTGTTCCGACTACTGGAAATGCTGGATGCCGGAGCACCCAAACCGGCTTTAATTCTGGGTTTCCCGGTAGGATTTGTCGGGGCCGCCGAATCCAAAGCCGAACTGGCCGCCAACAGTCGGGGAGTGCCATTTATTACGTTGCACGGGCGGCGCGGTGGCAGTGCAATGGCAACGGCGGCCGTGAATGCGTTAGCGAAAAAGGATGAATTATGACTAAGGCTAGTGGTAAATTGTACGGTTTGGGTATTGGCCCTGGCGATCCAGAGTTGATTACTTTGAAAGCTTATCGGATTTTGCAATCGGTGCCGGTGATTGCCTATCCGGCGATGGAAAATGGTAAGGTGCTGGCGCGGGCGATCGTCGCAGATTATCTGCGCCCGGAGCAAATTGAGATTCCGATGCCGTTGCCTTTTAGTCCGACGCGATCGTCTCAACCTTATTATGATATTGCTGCGGAGAAAATTGCCGCACATCTGAGCGAGGGGCGGGATGTGGCGGTGCTATGTGAGGGCGAACCTTTTCTCTACGGTTCGTTTATGTATCTATTCAACCGTTTGTCGGGGACATTTACCACTGAAGTTGTGCCGGGAATTTCTTCGACAATGGCGAGTGCGGCTGCGTTGGGAGTGCCGCTGACTTATCGTAACGATGTGTTAAGTATTATGCCTGCGACGCTGGATGCTGAGGTTTTGCGCGATCGACTGGCGGTTGTTGATGCTGCTGTGATTATTAAGCTGGGCCGGCACTTTGCGAAAGTCCGGGACGTGCTGATTGAGTTGGGACAGTTCGATCGAGCACTGTATATAGAACGCGCAACTATGCCGAATCAGCGAATTCGGGCGATCGCAGATGTCGAACCCGCTGAGGTTCCCTATTGGGCCCTGATTATGATACCCAGCCAGCAAAAGTCTGTATCTTAATATTTCCCGGCCTGAAGGCGACGCGCTTCCAGGCTTTCCCTACTTTTTTGTCCATTATTTCCCATTTATCCAACATTCCTGACGTTTATAACTCAATCTTATGAAAGTCATAAGTTAATCTGTTGTTAAAATACTTTACCAACCTTAGAATATGCTTTATGTTTATTTACATGGCGGAACACAAAGCCGTCACGAACATTGAAAACAAAATAAAGCAATCATAAACAAATGACAACAACCTTACAGCAGCGCGAAAGCGCCAATGTCTGGGAACGCTTTTGTGAGTGGGTCACAAGCACAGACAACCGCATTTATGTAGGTTGGTTCGGCGTCTTGATGATTCCTACCTTGCTCAGCGCCACCATCTGCTACATCAT
>NZ_JAUBRO010000120.1:0-3647 GCF_036701945.1 Microcoleus sp. MON1_C1
CCCTCATTCTCTCCTTAACGGTGGCTCTAGTTCTTCTTTTGCCACCGTTCTCATCTTTGGTTAGTCTAAACTACAGTGGTCAGTGTGCCTGCTGTCAAACCGAGTATGTTGCCCCTGTAGCATTGGGAATGGAAGCAGGTTCGGCTCTCCTGAACTTAGGGTTATAAGTTTATCTAATCACCAAAGCAAGCTAATACGCGATTCCTAAAATTATTAAAATTAGAAAAACCATACCCTTGTCGCATTATCAACTTAATCCGATTGTTGATTCCTTCCATGACTCCACTTGTGGTGCGATCAAGAAAGTAGTTGCAAATGCCCTCAAAATGATTCTCAATTGTTGATGCAGATTCTCTAAAAAATACTTTGGCATGATTGAGCCATTCTTTAATTTTATTCTGCCCTTTTTTGACCGTCAAATTAGTCTCATATATTTCTCTAAATTTTTCTTTCATCTCATACGCAATTCTCAAACATTCTGATTTACCTAGTGTCAATTCTAATTTATAAATTTGCTCTGGATTCAAATTTACTCGATTAGTTAATAATAAATGTCTACTTTTTTTGTCTGTTATTCCGGCTGCTATACGTAACTTATTTAAGTCTTTATTAACTACTTTCATTACATGAAAACGATCAATAATAACTCGATCATTTGGGAATACTTTTTTGATAACTTGAGGGAATCCACCCCACATATCAACACTCACTTCCTCAACTTGTTCGCGAACCTAAATTGGTTGTTTCATAAGGACTTCAATGATTTCTTCACAGCGATGAGAATCAATTATCTCAATTAAATTACCTTCGGAGATGTCACTAACAACAGTCACAAAATTTCCTTGACCCTTTCGCATACTTATCTCATCGAGACAAATTCCTTTAAGTACGTCGGCGCGAAAAAACCTAACTATGTTAAAATAAGTAAACACAGAGAATACATCTACTAAGGTAACTCAATATATGGGCGCTAGATTAAGAGTATTTCTTACTCAAAAGCAAGACAAAACTCTATTAGAACTGAGAACTGCGGATGTACCACAAAAAGTAAAAGATCGAGCAGAAGTAATTAGATTAAATGCACATGGCCCGTAGGTTGAAAAAATAGCTGCTCATTTTAATTGGACTTCACAAACAGTGAGAGAGGTTTTACATAAATGGCAGAAGCTAGGTATGGAAGGGATGCAGGGAATTAGCAGGTCGAGGGGGAAAACCGAAGTGGAAAGAAGAAGACATAGAGTTTTTAACAGAATGTCTCAAAAATGAACCACGTACATACAACAGTGTTCAATTAGCTCAGAAATTAGAAAAAGAGCGTTCTATCAAATTAAGTCCCGACCGATTAAGACGAATACTAAAAAAAAAGGGTTTATTTGGAAACGAGCCAGAAAAAGTCATCAAGGAAAACAAGAAGTTGCAGTACGCCAAATCAAACAAGCAGACCTAGATATGTTGGAATGGGGGGCTGCTGCGGGAGAAATTGACTTAAAATATTTGGATGAATCAGGGTTTTGTGCGTGGAGCGAACCTAGTTACACTTATTACAAACTTTCGTGAGCAAAAACGGCTCGAACAAACCAAGAGGCGTGGTCGTAGATTAAGTATTGTAGGGCTTTTTCAACATGAAATCAGCTTTGTTTACGGTTTGGTAATTGGGGGTGTTGATCGAAAAGCTTATATCAAAATGATGGAGTCAGAAGCCCAGGAAGCGTCTCAGAGCAAGCGAATTAGAGTAATAGTACAGGATAATGGTCCCATACATCGATGTCATGAAGTCCAACAATTATGGTCGAAATGGGAAAGCGAGGGTTTATATATCTTATTTTTACCGAAATATTGCTCAGAAATGAATCCCATAGAATTGGAGTGGCAACATCTCAAAAAAGATGAGCTAGCAGGACAAATGTTTGAGGATGAATTAGAGCTGGCTTATGCCGTAATTAATGGGGTAGAAGCTAGAGGAAAAAAAGGAAACTACGCTACAAAACGCCTTAAATTTAGCTCTGAGCGCCCTACTTAATATTTTGTTACCTACTTGTAAATTTCCCCACCGACTTACTTAACCGGTTTCCAATTCGTTTTTTTTTATTGTGTTTACCTGTTCAAATATTCCTTTTATTTCGTCATAACTCAGTCCTTCTTCTCGTCCAATTTGCTCCATGCTAGATTGTTTTACACGCTCATAAATATTTTGTTCGTATCGTTGAGTATGCCGTCTTTTAACGTCCAAAAACTCTATTCTTTCTGTGGGATACCGTTGACAACTAGGACAGTAAAACTGCCGTCGTGGGATTTTTAGATACACAGGACGACCAAAAACAGACAAATCTCTTACTAGAATTGGTCGATTTTGATGCAGTTTTTCGGTAGGATTTTTACAATGATGACAAACCATTCCTTCTGATAAAATGCTCAGGTCCAATAAAATTTTTCCCTCAACTTGAGTACAATTTTCAACCCTGACTCCAGGCAATGCTAATAGATAGTCTAGATGGAAGCTCATAACGGTAAATGTATTATTAGGTACATTTTACACCATAAACTCAAAAGAGCCGCAGGTTCACCGTTTGGCAGTTCAATTCAAAGCTGGGTCACATATCTCCGTTACACTCATGCCATCAGCTACGAACGGCTATCGTCCATATGTGCATCCGTTTTTGGACTCAAGATTTCCGAAGGAGCAATCGCCAACCTATTAGAGAAAGTCAAAACGAGTTTAGATGACCTTTGTAACTCAAATACTCCCTCGGTTGCGGCGGGCAAAATTAATTTGTTCAGATGAAACCAGTGCGAGGGTTAATGGACAGAATCAGTGGGAGTGGGTGGTTTCAGAACCAGGATGTTTGTTTACACGTCATCCGTCCGAGTCGAGCCAGTGGAGTAATTAACGAAGTTCTAGGAGAACATCATCCTGATATCTGGGTGTCAGACTTATTTAGCGCTCAAAAAAATCACCCCGCACCACAATGGCAAGTGTGTTTGGCTCATCAACTGCGCGATTGCCAATATGCAATTGACGCTGGGGACAGAATTTTTGCCCCAGCGATGAAGAGGTTATTATTAAGGGCTTTTATCATCCATCGGCAACGGGAGAATATGGATGATACTAGACTCTTGAGATATCGAATAAATTTACAGGAAAGATTAACCAAAATTTTGGATTTAGCACCACAGCATCCGGATGGTATACGGTTACGAAAACGTTACGGTGGGCTGATTGACAATTTATTTGTATTTCTGGAAGATGCGACAATTCCACCCACGAATAATAGTAGTGAACAGGCGATTCGGATGAGCGTGATATTTCGCCGTGTGACCAATGGCTTCCGTTCGGAATGGGGGCCAGATTTGTTTGCTGCCGTTCGTTCAGTTGTTAATACTGGCAAGCGTCAGGGTTTAACGGCTTATCAATCTATTCAACAAGCTCTCTCTACTGATGCCTCCCTTTTTTCCCCTAGTTGAGCAATTACCATTTATCATTACATCTTGAGCGCTACCAAACCTTGAACACCTTCACAAAACCTGCAATAAGCAGGTACATTCAAAAACCAAGTTGAAACGGGCTTGAAGCAAAGCTTGAGCGCAGTGAGCTGGAAACTCTCATGCTGCGTTCTTAGGGGAGGGGACAGAGGTGACTCTCGAACCTT